>JAFSKJ010000050.1 GCA_017449025.1 Prevotella sp.
CCAGCAGCAGTATAGGGCGACCCCTTCAGGGTCGTTGTCCTCCCCTCTGCTTCTCCGGGGGTGCTTCGCACCACCCGGTTATTTAGAGGTGACCGCGTTGCGGTCATACTGCTGTTCAACCGCACAGCACGAAAAATTATGTGGGTTTTTGTTGTGTGTTTGAGAAAAAACTGTTAACTTTGCAACCGTGATACAATTCAATTAACAATATAATGGTACGCAAAGACGCTAAGGCGCCAAGTATTTTTCTTTGTGTCTTTGCGTCTTTGCGTACAAATTGACAATTAACAACTGACACTGATATGAACAGACACATTGCCAACTTGATGCTTTCGGCGGCCTGGGCCTTTGTGCTTACGGCGGCAACGGCTTGCTCGCACGACACGGAATATGTGGACCCCAACTCTGATATTACGGGCTATTCGCAGTCGTGGCCGAAACGATATGGCGCAACAGACGCGGCGCAAACGTGGAATCTGGCCAGGGCGGTGACGGCCACCGTGGGCATTGACAACATGCCAAGTCCGGTGACGCTGCGCATCTACACGGTGGCTCCCTCTGCCGAGGGCAGCCGACTGCTTGCTCGCTCGACGATAAGGAGAAGCGGGGCTTCTGTAACCTTCGACGTACCAGCCGGCCTCAGCGAGGTGTATGCAACGGGATGGACGGAAGAGGGGAAGGTGGTTGACGGTTCGTTTGCCATTGTCGAGGGACTTACGGCCATAACGCCGCTGAGTGCTCCCGTGGCCGGGACGCCAGAGCCTGAGGTGCCTGCCATGGAATGGATAATAGCCTGCGAAGACTTAAGCTCGAGCGACAGCTACAGCTTCAACGATGCTGTGTTTAAAGTGAGCCACGTGGTGGGCGACAACACTGCCACCATCACACCATTGGCCGCAGGCAGCCAGTACATGGTGAGAATCAGCTTAAACGGCCAGCCGATAGGAGAGATCCACGAGCTTATAAACAGCGCGGCGGTGGCAAGGGAAGGCATCTACGAACCCATAAACATTGACAGCCACGGCACTGCCGGACAGCCTGTCACCATGAGCGTGGGCACGGGCTTCACGCTGGCTTACAACGCCACGACGGGCCGCAACATGGGCGGTGCGGGCATGCAGATAAAGAAAGGTGACCCCGAGAAGGGGACAAAGACCCTAACGATACTGGCGCCCATGTCTGGCACGCCGCCGCAAATGATACTGGTTCCGGCATCTTGGTCGTGGCCCAAGGGCGATGCGCAGATTGAGCAGGCCTACCCCGACTTCCGCAACTGGAACCAGCATGCCGACAGATACTTAGACTGGTACGACACAAACGTCAACACCAGCTTCACCGTGGAATAACCAATAACAGACAAAGACAATGAAGAGACTATTGACGCTGGCCTTGACAGCCACAGCTTTTATGATGACAGCAAACGCACAACCAAAGTTAACAACAGACAACATTGACGAGGTGATGAAGGCCATGACTCTTGAGGAGAAGGCCAAGCTGCTCGTTGGCGCTGCAAACAAATTCTTCAGCTCGACAGCCGTGGTTGGCAGCGAGGCTACTCTCGTTGCCGGGGCTGCCGGCACTACTGCCGAGATTGAGCGTCTGGGCATTCCGGCGACGGTGCTCACCGACGGCCCAGCCGGTGTGCGCATTGACCCTACCCGCGAGGGCACGGACAAGACCTTCTACGCCACAGCCTTCCCGATAGGCACATGCTTGGCTTCGACATGGAACACCGAGCTGGTGAGACGGGTGGGCGAGGCCATAGGCAACGAGACCAAGGAGTACCGCTGCGACGTGATCCTGGGCCCCGGCATGAACCTGCACCGCAACCCGCTCTGCGGGCGCAACTTTGAGTACTACTCTGAAGACCCGCTGCTGACGGGGACAATAGGGGCTGCATACATAAAGGGTGTGCAGAGCCTGGGTGTGGGCGTGTCGGCCAAGCACTTTGCCGTGAACTCGCAGGAGACGGACCGCACAAGCGTTGACGAGCGTCTGAGCCAGCGCGCTGCACGGGAGCTTTACCTGCGCGGCTTCGAGATAGCCATTCGCGAGAGCCAGCCCTGGACTGTGATGTCGAGCTACAACCAGGTGAACGGCCAGTACTCTATGGCCAACCGCGACTTGCTGACAAGCATACTGCGCGACGACTGGGGCTACGAGGGCATGGTGATGAGCGACTGGATAGGCATACGCGACGGATTGGCCACGATAGACGAGGTGGCGGCAGGCAACGACCTTCTGGAACCGGGACAGCCGGCTCAGGCAAAGGAAATTATTGACGGTGTGAGGAGCGGCAAGCTCAGCATTGAGGATGTTGACCGGAATGTGCGCCGCATGCTGGAGTACATAGTGAAGACGCCCAGCTTCAAGAACTACCCGGCAAGCAACGAGCCTGACTTTAAGGCTCATGCGGCCATCACCCGCCAGACGGCCGCCGAGGGCATGGTGCTGCTGAAGAACAACGGCTGTCTGCCCTGGAAAGACAACAGCATCAAGACCGTGGCACTGTTTGGCGAGAACTCCTACGACTTTCTCAGCGGCGGCACAGGCTCCGGTTGCGTTCACCCGCCATACGTTGTGGACATGCTCAAGGGCTTGAAGAATGTGGGCATCAGCTCGTCGCCGGTGCTTACCGACATCTACCACAAATACGTTGACTACGCACGTGCCAAGTTCCAGGCTGAGCGACATCCCGCCAAATGGTTCCAGACGGAGAGCATGGGCCAGCAGAAGTATCCGGAAATATCTATCAGCCCCATAGCCATAGGCAAAGAGGTGCAGGGGGCCGATGCGGCCATCATAACCATTGGCCGGCAGGCTGGCGAGGGCATAGACCGCGACATGGCCACTGAGTTCAACCTTGCAGTAGAAGAGCGTAGCCTGATTGTGGACGTGTGCAACGCCTTCCATGCTGAAGGCAAGCCTGTTGTGGTTATCCTCAACTCGGGCAGTGTGGTGGAGACAGCATCGTGGAGCAGCTATCCCGATGCCATTCTCTGTGCATGGCAGCCCGGCATGGAGGGTGGCAACTCTATTGCCGACCTGCTGACAGGCAAGGTGAACCCCTCTGGCAAGCTCACCATGACGTGGCCCATAGCAGCCACCGACCATGCGTCGACCAAGAACTTCCCGGGCAGCCTGGACTCCTACTCCTTTGAGGTGATGGTTGGCAGCAAGATGCCGATACCGGGCCACACCTATACCAACCACGAGGAAGACATCTACGTGGGCTACCGATTCTTCGACACCTTTGACAAGCCCGTTGCCTATCCCTTCGGCTTCGGCCTGAGCTACACCACCTTTTCATACTCGAAGCCTGCGGTAAAGGTGAGCGGCAATGCCGTTACCGTGAGCGTAACGGTGAAGAACACGGGCAGTGTGGCTGGAAAGGAGGTGGCGCAGGTCTATGTAAGCGCACCGAAGGGGCGTATGGAGAAGCCCGTGAAGGAGCTGAAAGCCTTTGCCAAGACCGGCGAGCTGAAGCCGGGAGAGCAGCAGACGCTTACCATGCAGATTCCTGTGCGCATGCTTGCCTCTTTTGACGAGGCGGGTTCCATGTGGATTACCGAAGGCGGCGACTACACCTTCTGCATAGGTGCCTCAAGCCGCGACATCCGCTGCACGGCCAAGGCGCGTGTGGCGGAGTACACCGAGAAGACCAGCAACGCATTGGCACCAAAGGTGAAGTTGAACCTGCTTAGGCAGAGGTGAGGGACAAATATTATAAAAGAGGTGAGAAAGCTTTCTCACCTCTTTCTGTATTTTACCTTACTCCTTGCCTGTTAGAGGTTCGGGTTAATCTTGCTCCACTCTGCAATGGGCGGCACTATGTTGAGCGTCACCAGCTCATCACGCATCTTGCAGAGGTGCTCGTAAGAGGCGTCGAGCTTGGCATTCTCCTCGGGCAGGCCCTGAGGCACCTCAAAGTGTGCACCGTCCTTGTCGAGGGTGGTCTTCATTGCCATCATGATGTGGTCGTACTTGTCGGTCTTCACATAGGTGCCCACGGGGAAGCGGAACGGTTGGCCACCCATGGCCGAGCGTATCATCTCAACGGAGAGGTATGCGGGGCTTTGGAACGAGGAGCGTCCGCGCAGCTCAATAATCTTTGCGCCACCCTTGGTGACATCGACCTTCATCTGCTCCCACTCCTCGGCGGGGAACTCTGCGGTGCCGATGATGTCGGTAAGCTTGCGGCCCTTTATCTCCACATGGCTTCCGAAGACGGCCATCTGCTCGCCGTGGCCACCGTATGTGGCACAGCCTGTGATGTCTTTCTGCATCACGCCGAACTTCTTGGCCAGCGCCGACTGCAGGCGAGTGGTGTCAAGGCCTGCCAGAGTGGTCACCTGTCCGGGCTTCAGGCCGCTGTAGAGCAGCGTCACCAGTCCTGTGAGGTCGGCAGGATTGAAGATTATCACCACATGGCATACGTCGGGGCAGTACTTCTTGATGTTCTGCCCTAACTCCTCGGCAATCTTGCAGTTGCCGGCCAGCAGGTCTTCGCGAGTCATTCCTGCCTTGCGTGGAGCGCCGCCCGACGAGATAATGTACTTGGCCCCGCGGAACGCCCTTTCGGGATCGGTGGTTGCCACAATGTTCACATCGTCGAAGCCGCTCTGGCGCATCTCCTCGGCAACGCCTTCGGGAGAGAACACGTCATAGAGACAGATTTCACTCGTCAGACCCATCATCAAGGCGGTCTGAGCCATGTTTGAGCCGATCATGCCGGCTGCGCCTACTATAGTAAGCTTTTCGTTAGTTAAAAATGCCATAACTCTATTGGTTTTTATTCCGATAAAATGTCTTTCGCGGGCAAAGATACAAAAAAAATGAGAATTCATTCACTTTCTTCTATTAATCTGTGTTAACAAACACGAAAGATAATAGAAACGCGCGCTTGGTGGCTTCTGTCAGGCAGTAGCTTTTGCCCACTGTTCAGCCGAAGAACTCGCGGCGCAGAGGGTAGTTGCCGCGCAACTGCTCGAAGCTGTCCGGGCTGAGCTTCAGCCTGCGACTGTCGTCCAAGGGGTTGTATAACTGCAGCGGGTCGCCGGTGTAGACAAAGCCGGAGGGCAGCGACGGCGGTACTATTGGCGGTGGCACAGGAAGCGAGAAGTGCTGGCACAGGGCCTTAATCACCATGTTGTCGGCATTCACCTTGCCGTCGGCAGAGTAACCGGCTATGTGTGGTGTGGCTATGTAAGCCCGTCGGAGCAACTCCCTGTCGATGAGCGGCTCGTTCTCCCAGGTGTCGACAATGGCGTCGCTCACTATCCTGTTGTCGAGGGCGGCTATAAGCGCCGCTGTGTCGACCACGGGGCCGCGGCTGCTGTTGATGATGACCGGACGGCGCTTAAGTGAACTGAAGAAGCGGCTGTCGGCAAGATGGTGGGTGGTTTCATCGAGTGGCACGTGAAAGGTGATGATATCGGCTTGGGCAGCTATCTGCCCAAGGCTCACGAAACGGGGAAGAGGTAAGAGGCGAGAGGCGAGAGGTGAGAGGCTTAATGGCGGGTCGCACACCAGCACCCTCATGCCCAAGGCTTCTGCCTTTTCCAGCACACGTGAACCCACATGTCCGCACCCCACTATGCCAAGCGTAGAGCCTGCGAGCCTGCGGCCTTTCTCCCTTTCAAGCAACAGCAGCACGGCTTCCACATACTGAGCCACCGAGGCGGCATTGCACCCCGGGCAGCTGACCCAGCTGATGCCGGCCTCGCCGAGCCACTGAGTGTCGAGATGGTCATAGCCTATGGTGGCCGTTGCCACGAATGTCACGTTGCTGCCACCGAGCAGCCTACGGTCGCAGCGGGTGCGGGTACGCACTATCAAGGCATCGGCGTCGGCCACGTCGGCGGCGCTGATGTGTGCCCCGCTCAGATAAACGGCCTCGGCCCCAAGCTTTGCCATGGCTGGACGTATGTAAGGTATCTTGTCGTCGATGATTATCTTCATAATCCGCAAAAGTACATAAAATAAATGAAAAAGCAACACAATTTGTTGGATAATTGAAAAAAACACAGTATTTTTGCAGTTGCAAACAAACAAGAACCTTAAAATGTCATTCACCGAACACGCAAACACCATCTTCAACAAGGCCATCGGCGACTATCACCTGACGGACAACGTTGACACCACCATCCGCAACCCTTACGAGCGCGGCACCATTGACTACGACCTCTACATGAAGTGCTGGATTGACACCGTGCAGTGGCACTTGGAGGATATTATCCGAAACCCCCACATCGACCCCACCGAGGCACTGGAACTGAAGCGCCGCATAGACCGGTCGAACCAGGACCGCACCGACCTGGTGGAGCAGATTGACAGCCACTTCCGCCAGCAGTATGCCGACGTGGCCGTGCAGCCCGATGCCCGCCTGAACACAGAGAGTCCCGCATGGGCCATCGACCGCCTGTCGATATTGGCACTGAAAATCTACCACATGAAGGAGCAGACCACTCGCGACGACGCCTCGGCCAACCACCGTCTGCTCTGCCAGCAGAAGCTGGACGTGCTGACAGAGCAGCAGAAAGACCTGTCAACAGCCATCGACCAGTTGCTCGACGACATTGCCCTCGGACGGAAATACATGAAGGTTTACCGACAGATGAAGATGTACAACGACCCCGCCACCAACCCCGTGCTCTACGGCAAGGGGAAATAGGCGCGACACAGGAGTACTATGAAAAAAGAACACATACTGGTGATACGCTTTTCGGCCTTGGGCGACGTGGCAATGGTGGTGCCTGTGGTATACGCCGTGGCCAAGACACACCCTGACGTGCACATCACCGTGCTCAGCCGCCCCTTTGCCCGTCCGCTGTTCGACGGTCTTGCCAGCAACATCAGCTTCATGGAGGCCGACCTTAAGGGCGAGTACCATGGTGTAAAGGGACTCAACGCCCTCTTCCGCCGATTAGCATCAAAGCACTTCACCAAAGTTGCAGACCTCCACGCCGTGCTGCGCTCCGACTACCTGCGCATGCGCTTCAATCTGGGTCACTACCGAGTGGAGCACATTGACAAGCACCGGCAGCAGCGACGGCAGCTGATAAGCCAGAAGAACAGGGTTATGGAACCCCTGCCAACATCGTTCGACAACTACGCCGACGTGTTCCGTCGCTTAGGCTACGACGCAGACCTCAGCCTCTTCACCTCAATATTCCCACCCGGCGGCGGCGACCTGAGCCTCCTGCCCGACGACATTGTAAGCAAGCAGGACTGTAGGCCGTGGATAGGCGTGGCACCGTTCGCCGCACATGCCGGCAAGGTGTATCCACCAGAGAAGATGGAACAGGTGATTGCTCTCACCCTTCAAAAACACCCCACTGCCACAATATTCCTCTTCGGGCGCGGGGAGCAGGAAGCCAAGCACTTCGGGCTGTGGTGCCAACGGTGGCCGCAGTGCATTGACACGAGCAAGGTGCTCGACGGCCTGAACCAGGAACTGATACTCATGAGCCATCTCAGCGTGATGCTCTCCATGGACTCTGCCAACATGCACTTGGCGTCGATTACGGCCACGCCGGTTGTCAGCGTATGGGGAGCCACACACCCATACGCCGGATTCACCGGCTGGCGACAGGAACAGCGCAACATGGTGCAGGTTGACACGCTCGACTGCCGACCATGCAGCATCTTCGGACAGAAGGCATGCCTGCGCGGCGACATGGCCTGCATGGCGCAGATAAGTCCAGAGCAGATAGCAGAAAGAATAGAAGACAACCTATAGACAATTATGCAGACAGTAAACATCAGATGCCGCAACAACGGACAGACAATGAGCGTGGCCTTGAGCAGCACACTTGAGGAAATCTACGGCAGCACAGGCCTAAGCATGACCCACGGTCCCATGCTGGCAAAGGTCAACAACAAGGTTGAGGGCATGCACTACCGCGTGTTCCACTCCTGCGACGTGGAGTTCTTAGACATCACCTCGCAGTCAGGCCTCAGGGCATATACCCGCTCCCTGTTCTTCATACTCTGCAAGGCTGTGCACGACCTCTTCGAACAATGCACAGTTTCCATCGACATTCCCGTGAGCAACGGCTACTACGTAGACCTTGACCTCGGACGCCCCGTCACCCTCGACGACGCAGGGCGCATACGGCGGCGAATGCAAGAGATAATAGACTCCACCATAGACATACACCGCTTTGAGACAACCACCGTAGAGGCCATAGACATGTTCAACGAATTGCGCACCTACTCCAAGGTGAAGTTGCTCAAGAGCATAGGAAAGCTCTACACCACCTATTATGAGATAGAGGGCTACAAGGACTATTACTACGGGGCACTGCTCACCAACACCAAGCAGCTGTACCTCTTTGGCTTAGAGAAATACTACGACGGCCTGCTGCTGCGACTTCCCACCACCGAGAATCCCGACGAGCTGGGCGAGATGACGCCACAGGACAAGATGTTCGGAATATTCAAGGAGCACCACCGCTGGCAGGACATACTGGGACTGCGCACCATAGGCGACCTGAACGAGGCCATAGACAAAGGGCATACTGCCACCCTGATACAGGTGAGCGAGGCACTGCAGGAGAAGAAGATTGCCCTCATTGCCGACGACATTGCCCGCAAGCGTGGCATAAGGATGGTGCTCATTGCTGGGCCTTCATCGAGCGGCAAGACAACCACCTGCAAGCGCATAAGCATACAGCTGCTCACCAACGGCATTAAGCCTGTGCCCATCTCTCTCGACGACTATTTCGTAGACCGCGAGAAAACACCGCGCGACAAGAATGGAGACTACGACTACGAGCATCTGCACGCCCTGAACCTGGAACTGCTGAACAGCCAGATCAACGCCCTCTTCAACGGCGAGGAAGTGGAGCTTCCGCGCTACAACTTCCAGACAGGACGCAGCGAGAAAAGCGGACGCAGGCTGAGACTCCACCACGACGAGGTGCTCGTGGTTGAGGGCATCCACGCCCTGAACCCCGAACTCATGGAGCAGGTGCCACAGCAGCAGATTTATCGTGTCTACGCCTCGGCCCTCACCACGCTGCTGCTTGACAACCACAACTACATACCCGCCACCGACAACCGCCTCCTACGCCGCATCATACGCGACCACAAGTACCGCGGCGTGTCGGCTCAGGAGACCATACGGCGCTGGCCGTCGGTGCGCAAGGGCGAGAACCGCTGGATTTTCCCATATCAGGAGCATGCCGACCAGATGTTCAACACAGCCATGCTCTTTGAGCTCGCAGTTATCAAGGCACAGGCCAAACCCCTGCTTGAGCAGGTGCCTGAAAATGCCGAGGAGCATGCAGAGGCATACCGACTGCTGAAATTCCTAAGCTACATACGTCCCATACCCGACAACCAGATACCGCCCACATCCCTCTTGCGAGAGTTCCTCGGCGGCAGTTCCTTCCAATACTAACCAACGCGGTTGTGGGCAGCCCAGAGTCACACATCTACGGACTGGTGGTAGCTTTCGACAGCACCACCATCACCATAAACACCACATGCGGGGAAGTCATCGTAAGCTACGGCGACTTCCCCCCGCTCGCTTATATCAGCTCCTTGCTGCAGGTGGGCATGAAGGTCAACGTCATACCACAGAACTCAACAGTGCAGCCTGGTTTCCCCACGCCGGTCAAGGCAGAAATAGTTGTGATAGAACCAGATTTCCTCATGGAAACCTCGCAGGTAGCCGCCTGTTTCGCCCACCCCGACCAGCATCCGCTGTCATATACCATACGGCGCATGCTCCCACGCCCACTCTCGCAGGCCATTCTCTTAGGAAACTTTGCCGGCACCGCCCTCCACGACATCTTAAGCACGCCGGCGGAGACCTACAACGTCACCCAGTCCATACGCCGTTCCTTTCGCAGTCAGGCCCTACAGTTCTGCGCATGCCCACAGTTCGACGGCGCAAAGTTCACCGCCGACGCCCGCCAGCAGGCCGACAACCTGCAAAAGACAGCCGCCATCCTACCACAGCTCTCACCTCCACCCTCAGGGGGCCAGGGGTCGACCATCGTCGAATCCACATTCCTCTGTCCCGCATTAGGACTCATGGGGCGCGTTGACCTTATGACCCCCGACATGAAGCTGCTCATTGAGCAAAAGTCGGGGCGCAACATGCGCATAGAGCAACACGCCGCAGTCAGCGCACGCGACGACCACTACATACAGCTGCTACTGTACTACGGCATACTGCGATACAACTTCAACCTCCCCGTCACCTATTCCGACATCCGGTTACTATACTCCAAATACCCTCCGCAGCAAGGACTGCTGCGCGCAGGCTTCAGCCATCAACGCTTCCACCACGCCATACGCATGCGCAACATACTCGTAGCCTGGGAGCGCCACATAGCCTGCCACGGATTCTCATCCGTCATGCCTACCATTGCCGCCTCCGACAACTCCCTGTCAAGCCTTACCAACATCGAGAAGCAGTACTTTTCACGCATGATGACCTTTGTCTACCGCGAACAGTTCTACACAAAGGCCGGCTATGCACCATCACCAGCCCCCAACCCCCTAAAGGTGGCTAATAAATGCTCAACACCTCCGTCCTTAGGGGGACGCGCGGCTTCCGACCTATGGAATCTCACCCTCAGTCAGAAACTACAGGCAGGAACAATCATCTTCCCCCTAACCATAACCAGCCGCGAGACAGACTCCGCCGACAACCACACCGTAACCCTCACACTCTCAACTCCCCCTCCACAGGAGCAGGAGGCGTCCGAGAGCATCTTCCGCCCCGGCGACCCTGTATACCTATATATATATAAAGGCTCACCCGACATCACAGCCGCAATACTCTATAAGGCCACCATACGCAACATCACGCCCCCCTTAGGGGGCCAGGGCACTTCCGTCATACTCTCCGCTCCCGACTGCATTCCCACGCCAGACCTCCCCTTAAGCGAGGATAGAGCTACCTTCTTCGCCATGGAACCCGCACCCGCCGACACCACCACCAACAGCCAAATACGCTCGCTATACCAGTTCATCACCTCACCCCTACCCTTCCGGCAGCTAATACTCTGCCAGCGCTCACCACGCGCCGACAAAAGCCGACAGCTCAGCCGCAGCTATCACCCCCACTACGACCACCTCTTGCTCCGCGCCATCCAGGCCCTCGACTACTTCCTAATCGTAGGTCCCCCAGGCACCGGCAAGACCAGCATGGCCATGCGCTTCCTCGCACAGGAGCTACAGCACACATCGCTACTCTTCACAGCCTACACCAACCGAGCCGTAGACGAAATCTGTTCCATGCTCCAAACCACCGGCATCCAATATCTGCGCCTCGGCAACAACTCCTCCCTCCAAGGGAGTGATAAAGGGGGACTTCAACTTCTCAAAGCCCAACTCCAGAAAATACCCATCGTAGTTGCCACCACCTCCTACCTTCAGTCACAGCCGGCAATATTCCAGATACGCACCTTCTCCACAGTAATCGTCGACGAGGCCTCACAGCTCACCGACCCAGCCATTGTCGGACTCCTGGCCCAGGCCGCAGCTCCCTTCATACTCATTGGCGACCACAAGCAGCTGCCACCAGTCGTAGTCCAGCCAGAAGAGGAAGCTGCCGTCATCGAAACAGAGCTACTGCAGACAGGCATCAGCAACTGCCGAGAGTCGCTTTTCCAACGACTTGTAAGATGGGAGCGAAGACAGCAGCGTACAGACTTCATAGCCACACTACACCGACAAGGGCGAATGCACCCCGACATAGCCAGTTTCCCCTCCCACATGTTCTATGCCGACGAACAACTCATTCCTGCAGGACTCCCACACCAGACAGCCACAACACTCGGCTACGACAAAGCGCCACTCGACAGCCTCGATAAACAGCTACAAAGCCGCCGCGTACTCTTCATACCTACCAAACCTACCAAACCTACCGAACCTACCACACCTACCAACCAAACAAACACCAACCCCGCCGAGGCAGCCCTCGTAGCAAACCTCCTCAAACGCCTACACCGACTCCTAAACGGCAACATCACTCCCGACACCGTCGGCGTGATCGTGCCATACCGCAGCCAGATAGCCGCCATACGCCACTTCCTCAGCCAGCCCGGCATGCCCCCACTGCCCGACATAACCATCGACACCGTAGAGCGCTATCAGGGCTCACAGCGCGACATAATTATCTACAGCTTCACAGCCACACAACAAGAGCAGTTGCAATTCCTCACCTCAGCTACATACTACGATGGCCAACAAACCATCGACCGCAGACTAAACGTGGTCATGACCCGCGCACGAAAACAGCTCCTCATGACGGGATGCCCCGACCTCCTCTGCCAGAACCCAATTTTCCGCCAGCTTATCAGGCACTATGCGGTAAGCGAATAGAGGGTCACATGCCGTCGAACTCGCCCTTGAGCCATTCAAAGCGCTGCAGAAGCCAGTTCTTCAACCACTGTACCTCGTTCTCATAACTGCCCCAGATGTCGTAGTTCGGCCACGTATAGTTATAAAGAGTTCCCCAGCGGTTGTTGTTCTCCGCAGCCGAACGCCTGAGGTATTTGGCATCGTCGTTGATGTGCATGATAATGTCGTATCTACGGCTGTAGAAGTAGTCGAACCTCTCCTTCACCCTCTCCACGAAAGCGGGATCCATCAGGAGCCTGTTGTACCATTTCACCTGCTTTATCCAAAATCCCTCAGGATCGTAGTTCGTCACATAGTCAACATTGCCCAAGGAGATGTCGAAGTCCCAGACAGGCCCCATCTTCAACTTGCCGGCTCGCGTCTTGTGCATGAAGCAGCTGGTATAGAACACCGCATCGCTGTTCTTACATATCTCATTTATCAAGTACCAGTCCACGAAGGAGTCCATGTCCAAGTATTTTTGCCAACCCCTGTCCGGATTGGTGAAATAACTTCGGAACAGCACTGTGGAAGCTGCTTTCACGTAATCTCTTATAAAGGTATAGTCAATATCGTCAAACTCCACTGCGGGATGCTTGATGCTTATCAGGTTCTCTATCCCATCCACATAGAAATACCTGCCGTCGGCCTCTTCCGACACACGGGCATCAACCTCCAAGAGGTAGCCCTCGTCGCCCACGTTCACCCTGTCGTCGGACACCTTCACCTTCTCGCACAACTGGTAAGTGCCGTTATATCGCCCGTTGAGCATTACCTCGACGAAATGCGAGCGGGGCGTATAGTCCAAGTTGCTGATGCTGCTCATGTAGAAAGCCACCGAATTGCGAAGCTGCGTCTTGTCGGCATAGTTGGCAAGCAGCACCCAAGCCTTGTCTTTCGCCTCTCCGAGAAAGCCCGTCTTCTCATTCAGCTTAAGGCGGTAGGGTTTCTTAGGGAACAGCCATGTGGAGTTGCCACGGCCCTTTATCTGCCCTTCCACCTCCACCACGTCGCCCGCACTGCGCGTCACCACATCTTCCACAAGTCTGAACTTGGCATCCACATACTCCTCCTTCGACATCACCTCAGCCCTTTCCTTTGTCTCAATCCAAAGTACAGGCAGGCCCGTGAAGGCATGTACGTAGACAGAATAATCTTTTTCCTCTCTCGCTGCCATCACCGTGAGCTTCTGAGGCGTCTTGTAGTCGTGGCGCGTGTTGCCGCTCATAGCCAGCTCGCCACCGATGGTCACCTCGTCGCCGTCGATGGTAAAGCGGGCAACGAGCTGCTTGTCGTCTACTATGCTGGGAAGCCAGCACTCCACCACGCTATCGCCCACGATGGTACATCCAACATCTTCGAACAGCTGCACAGGATTGTCCTCTGCCTTGAACTCCATGGTCAGCAACCTCGGGACTACTTGGCCTGAGGCCATCCTGAACATAAAGGATGTGCCGTCTGTCAGCTCGAAGGTCACATAATCGCCGTTAATCGTCACCTGCCTGAAAAAGGCATCGCCGTCCTTGCCGTCCTTGCCTTTGGCCACTATGCCCGTACTCGCCCACGTCTCTCCGCCATCCGACGATGTCTCCCAACAATAGTTGTCGGCATTTATGCGTATCAAGGGACTCACAGCATCCTTGCCGTCACTGCCTGTGGCCACTACGCCCAAGTCCCGCCAATGCAGGCCGCCGTCGTCCGACAGTTCCCAATGGTTGCTCACCGCGTTTATTCGCAGCATTGGTGCTATGGCATCCTTACCGTCCGCACCATCCTTGCCGTCCGCACCATCCTTGCCGTCAACGCCATCCCTGCCGTCCTTGCCGTCAATGCCGTTGACGAGTGTAATCACGGACTTGTCGGTAAAGGTAATCACCCATCCGCTTCTATCCCCGTCCGTGGCGGCCAACGGCACCACCGACGTTACAATCTTGCCGTCGCTGTAAGCCGTTTGCAGGGCTTTGACAGCCGACTTCAGATTGCTCACCTCCGACTCCAAGTTGTCTAAGCGGCGGTTTACATCGTCAAGGTCTGTGCAGCTTCCAAAGAGTAGCACTCCCACAAGCAGCATGTATATGCTAATATTTCTCATTCTCATAACCTCAAAACCTGAATGCTCATAAGTTTTCAATATACTCATGGAGTTTGCGATAGAAAGGGTGACGGGTAAGTGTGGCGGAGTCGCCTACAATTATCAGTTTCATCCTTGCCCGCGTTATTGCCACGTTCATACGCCTGAGGTCACGCAAGAACCCTATCTGCCCCGCATCGTTGGCCCTTACCATCGATATGACTATGATGTCGCGCTCCTGACCCTGGAAACCGTCCACCGTGTTCACCGTCACCAACCCTCGGAAGGGCTTGAAGAACTCAAGCTTTCGCAACTGCCGCCGCAGATAGTCCACCTGTGCACGGTAGGGCGATATTATGCCCACGTCGAGCCGCTCGTCGAGCATTCGCTGCTTGCCTATGCGCTCTATATAGTTCTGCAGCGTAAGCAGCGCACAGTCGGCCTCGGCCTTGTTCACCAAAGAGTGTCCCGACATGGACTCTGAATACTCCTTCTCTTCTTCATCGTTGACGGTGGAGCTGCTCACTGGCATGCCCTCACGTTCCGTCTCCACCCATTCCATCGGAGTGTCCAAGTCCAGAATGGAACGGTACTTCACTTCCGGGGCCGGCTCCACCAGCCCGTGATAGAACCAGTCGGAAGAGAAGCGCATTATCTCCTCATTCATGCGGTACTGCATCTTAAGCAGCGTCACCACCTCCGGCTTGTTGTCAACAATGCGCTCCATCAGCGTACGTCCCAGCCCGCCCTTCAGCGCCTCGTAGCTCTTCACCGTCGGCGGCAGCTGACAGTGGTCGCCTGCGAAGACCACCCTGCCCGCCCGGCGTATGGGAATCCAGGAGGCAGCCTCCAAGGCCTGAGCCGCCTCGTCGATGAAGAGCGTGCTGAACTTCTGGCCGTCGAGCAATCTGTTTGCGCTGCCCACCAGCGTCGACGCCACCACACGGGCTTCGCCGAACAGCTGTTGGTTTATGCGTATCTCTATCTCCGTGGCACGGCTCTTCAGCCGGTCCATCTTCTGATGATAGTTCTCGTCGCCTTGCCGCCGGCGGTTGCGCAGTTCGCGAATGGCCTTGCGCAAGGCCCACAGTTGCGGGTAGTCGGGGTGAGCCTCAAAGCGCCGCTCGTAGGTATAGGCCAACAGCTGGTCGGTAACACGTGTGGGGTTTCCTATGCGCAGCACGCTGATGCCACGGTCTATCAGCTTCTCCGATATCCAGTCCACGGCCATGTTGCTCTGCGCACAAACCAGCACCTGGCTCTCGCGCATCAGAGTCTCGCGAATGGCCTCCACCAGCGTCGTAGTCTTTCCCGTGCCCGGCGGGCCGTGCACTATAGCCACGTCCTTAGCTCTGAGCACCTTGTTCACAGCCTCTTCCTGAGTGGCGTTCAGATATGGGAAGCGCATCCGCCTGAAGCTGTAGGTCTCTGCCTGCTGGCGCGTATAGAAGAGGTCGCGCAGATAGCCCAAGCGGCCCTTGGCGCGCATGGTGCGGTCCAAGGCATCGAACATGGTGCGATACGATGTCTCGTCGAACGACAGTTGCACGCCCAACCCCTCGGCCTGCTGCAGGTCGACGACTGGGGCGGCATCGGGCAAGGCCACCACCATCCGGTCGTGGTCGGCATAGCTTACGGTTGCCGTGAAAGAAAAATACTTTATGGGAGAGGTGAGAGGTGAGGAGTGGGGTTCTGCCACACAGAAAAACTGTACTGGCTTTCCAAACTCAAAGTTATGGTCGGCATCGTCGTCGACGGTTGAGCGCGTAATCTCCACCACAAGCTGGTTCATGGAGTTATAATAGCTGCGCCCGGCCTTCACCGGCCACCATGCGTCGCCCCTGCTGACACGTCTCTCCACACCAATCTTCTCCGTCATCTGCCGGAAGGCGTCTTTCTCCGTCTCATACTCCATCTGCAGCAACAACTGTTGTCGCTGCAGCTCTAATATCGGCGAAAGGCTATGGGCAGGCCGCCGAAGGTCGGGAATGGGGGTGGCAGGTACGCTCATGGTAATACCCATCTCGGCAGACTGTTGCCGGATGGCTTACTGCTTACACAGCCGAGAAGCCCTTCGTGCTGATATTCTGGATCACGTCGCCAATGTTCTGCTCCGCATATCCGTCAGCAGCCAGCTGCCTACGGTTCTGCTCCAACACGGCAGACTCCTCCTCGCTATTCTCGTATGTGAAGGCCTTGGGCTTCAGTTCTGCAATGGCCCATCCCAACAGCGCCACTACTGCAAATGCAACTATTCCGATGATTGTTGTCATGACTATAATCCTTAATTAAGTTATGCGCCTGCAAAATTACACATTTTCCGCGAACTAACAAAAAATGCGAAACAATTTCTTCGTAATGTTTAAATGTAACTATTAAGTAAGTGAACACAATTGGTTTATACTATTCAGAATGGAAGCCCCGAAGGGGTGTTAAGATCACAGGCAGGGGTAGAACCCCTGCTAAACCAGCTATGTCAACTCAACCCCGATGGGGTGGCAGAAAGCTCTGTCGACCTTTCAGGGCGTGGGTTACACACTACCTTACCCAGGGCGATGCCCCGGGCTATGTGCATATTGGCCTTTCAGGCCGTTTTCAGGTCAAAAATTTTCGACCCGGTTGACCCGCTGTATGACCGCGAAGCGGTCGCCGCTCAATAACTGGGCGGTGCGAAGCACCCCCGGTGGAGGTGAGGGGCAAACATCGACCCTAAAAGGGTCGCCCACTTGAGCTGTTGGGGCACTCTTCAGACTTTGCAGTTCGCAGCCTTCATTTGCCCGCAGGTCCTTTGGACACTACGGCTACAGAGCGAAGACGCTTTCAGCGTTATTTCAACCACAGGTCGAATTATTTTTCAATTTTCAACCGTGAAACATTGAGCCTCATCTGTAGAGTGCCACTTTACGGAGCTAAAGTGGCACTTTTTTGAAATTAAGTGGCACCTTACGGCCGTAAAGTGCCACTCTACGGATGCCCCCCAATGTTTCACGCCATTTTTGTAAATAATTTACGTGTCAGAGGTGTCAGTGAAAAAGTGTCATCTCGTACGCTCGCGCGTAGGCCAAATACTCCAAATCTGGGAAAATAGCACCCTCCAGGGGGTTGGGGGCTAATGAGCGGCCGGCATGAATTATCCGACAGTGGCGATGTGTTACGTGTTTTTTATGATTTTTAAGTATTTAGATTTTGAAATCCACATTATATTTAGTACTTTTGCATGCGACAAATCAGAAAAGCTACATGAAAACAACTTACGAAATAAGATATTCCTCACATCCTGACGATGTATGCCACTACGACACGCAGCAGCTGCGCAGGCATTTCCTTGTTGAGAGCCTTTTCGTAAAGGACGAAGTGCAGATGGTCTACTCCATGTACGACCGCATGGTTGTGGGCGGGGCCATGCCTGTGGAAGAGGAGCTGAAGTTAGAGGCCGTCGACCCCCTGAAAGCCAATTGGTTTACTGAGCGGCGCGAGGTGGGAGTCTTCAATGTGGGTGGAGCAGGAACAGTGTGTGTTGGCGACGAGGTGTTCGACCTTGGATTCAAGGAGGCACTTTATATAGGCCGCGGCGAAAGAGACGTGCGCTTTGCCAGCCGCGACGCAGCTTCCCCCGCAAAGTTCTACTTCAACTCAGCCACGGCCCATGCCGCCTATCCCTGCCGGAAGGTGACGAAACAAGACGCCGTGGTGGCTCACATGGGAAGCTTGGAGATGTCGAACGAGAGGAACATCAACAAGATGCTCGTCAACCAGGTGCTGCCCACGTGCCAGCTGCAGATGGGAATGACAGAGCTGGCTACCGGCTCGGTGTGGAACACAATGCCGGCGCACACTCACTCCCGACGCATGGAGGCCTACTTCTACTTTGAACTGCCCGGCGACCAGGCTGTATGCCACTTCATGGGCGAGCCGCAGCAGACGCGCCACCTGTGGATGCACAACGAGCAGGCTGTGCTTTCGCCGGAGTGGAGCATACACAGCGCTGCCGCAACCCACAACTACACGTTCATCTGGGGCATGGCAGGAGAGAACCTCGACTACGGCGACCAAGACTTCACAGACATCAAGAACCTGAAATAGGTGTTTTCTGCTACGCCACACGCAATCACATGAATATACATGAATTCATCATTAATAAATCATTAAACTAACAACAATGGCAAACATTTTTTCATTAGAGGGCAAGAATGCCTGGATTACCGGAGCAAGCTACGGCATCGGTTTCAACATCGCCAAGGCTTTCGTGGCTGCCGGCGCCAAGACCATCATCTTCAACGACATCAATGAGGCTGCACTGCAGCGCGGACTGGACAACTACAAGGAGGCCGGCATCGAGAACGTCAAGGGCTACGTTTGCGACGTGACGAATGAAGACGCTGTCAAGGCTCTCGTGGAGAAGATTCATGAGGAGGTGGGGCAGATTGACATTCTGGTAAACAACGCAGGCATCATCAAGCGCATTCCCATGCATGAGATGAAGCGCTCAGAGTTCCAGCAGGTAATCGACATCGACCTCGTTGGGCCGTTCATCTGCTCCAGCGCCGTCATCCCAGAGATGATGGAGCGCAAGGAGGGCAAGATCATCAACATCTGCTCGATGATGTCGGAGCTGGGCCGCGAGACCGTCAGCGCATACGCAGCAGCCAAGGGTGGCCTTAAGATGCTGACCCGCAACATCTGCTCGGAGTATGGCGAGTACAACATACAGTGCAACGGCATTGGCCCGGGCTACATAGCCACACCTCAGACGGCTCCGCTGCGCGAGCGCCAGCCCGACGGCAGCCGCCATCCGTTCGACTCGTTCATCTGCGCCAAGACTCCCGCAGGACGTTGGCTTGACCCGTCAGAGTTGGGCGGCCCCGCCGTGTTCTTAGCCTCGCACGCTTCCGACGCCGTGAACGGCCACGTGCTCTATGTCGATGGCGGTATACTCGCTTACATCGGCAAGCAGCCCAAGTAACAGTCTCTTAACAGCAGGCAGCCTCTCCTTGACTCTGAGCGGGGGGAGGTTGCCTTCATAATTGAAAACCATCAGCGATGATTCAGTCAATGACAGGCTACGGCAGCGCCGTAGTGGAATACAACAAAAAGAAGATACACGTTGAGCTGAAGTCGCTCAACTCCAAGCAACTGGACCTGCAGACACGCATAGCCCTACTCTATAGAGAAAAGGAGATGGAGGTGAGGCAGATGGTGGCTGCAGCACTTATCCGCGGCAAGGTGGACTGCTCTATATGGATTGAGAAAGATGCCGGTGTGGATGCCACGCCCGTCAATGTAGCCCTTATGGAGAACTACCACCACCAGCTCTGCGACATTGCCGACCGAATAGGCATACCCAAGCCGGCAGACTGGCTATACACGCTTTTACGCATGCCCGATGTCATGGCCAAGACCGACATAGAGGAGCTTGGTGACGAGGAGTGGAGCATGGTGCGCGGCGCACTGGAAAAGGCCATTGCCGACCTCATTGCCTTCCGCAGCCAGGAGGGGGCGGCCTTGGAACTCAAGTTCACGGAGAAGATAGACAACATTGCAGCGCTCCTGGCGGAGATTGAACCCTTTGAGTGCCAGCGCGTGGAGAAAATCAGACAGCGCATACTTGACGGCCTGAAGCAGCTGCCGGGAGTGGACATAGACAGCAACCGACTGGAACAGGAGCTGATATACTATATAGAGAAGCTGGACATCAGCGAAGAGAAGCAGAGGCTTGCCAACCACCTTGAATATTTCCGCAAGACCATGGCCGAACCGGCAGGGCAGGGAAAGAAGCTCGGTTTCATTGCCCAGGAGATGGGGCGTGAAATCAACACCACCGGCTCGAAGAGCAACCAGGCAGAGATGCAGAACATTGTTGTGAAGATGAAGGACGAGTTGGAGCAGATAAAGGAACAGGTACTCAACGCATTGTAACAATAATACCCAAAAAAGATACTATGTCAACCTCTAAAGCCTTAACGCCAAAGACCGGTACCGGCAGGCTCGTGATATTCTCTGCACCCTCGGGCAGCGGGAAAAGCACCATTGTAAACTGGCTCATGAACGAGCACCCCGAGCTGCAACTGCACTTCTCTATATCGTGCACCAGCCGCCCTCCGCGCGGCACGGAGCGCAACGGTGTGGAGTATTTTTTTGTTTCCCCCGACGACTTCCGCCAAAAAATTGCCGCCGGCGAGTTTCTTGAATATGAGGAGGTGTATGAAGACCGCTTCTACGGTACGCTGACCTCGCAGGTGGAGCATCAGCTCGAGGCCGGACAGAACGTGGTGTTCGACGTAGACGTGAAGGGAGGCGTGAACATAAAGCGCCACTACGGCAGCCGTGCACTGAGCATCTTCATACAGCCGCCGTCAATAGACGAGCTGCGCCGCCGACTTGAAGGCCGTGCCACAGACAGTGCCGAAGCCATTGCCGAGCGCATTGCCAAGGCAGAATATGAGCTGACCTTCGCTCCTCAGTTCGACAGGATTATTGTCAACGACAACCTGGCCACCGCCCAGCAGGAAACGCTTGACACCATACAGCAGTTCCTGGCCGCTGAGCTTTGAGACATGCACACTGAAAGCCATACGCACAAAGACCGGAACACCGTACCGATAGTAAGGACGGGCATCTTCGGCGGGTCGTTCAACCCCATACACAACGGCCACATAACACTGGCGCGGCAGCTTGCTGCTGCTTCAGCTCTCGACGAGGTGTGGTTTATGGTGTCGCCGCAGAATCCCCTGAAGGAGGCGGGCAGCCTTATGCCCGACGACGTGCGCTTAGGCCTTGTGCGGCGTGCGCTCGCCGAAGAGCCAGTGCTCAGGGCCAGCGACTACGAGTTCCACCTGCCGCGCCCTTCCTACACTTGGAACACTCTGCAGTCGCTGACTGCCGACTTCCCATACCGACGGTTCGCGCTGCTCATTGGCGGCGACAACTGGCTGCTGTTTCCCCGCTGGTATCACTCTGCCGACATTGTCAGCAAGTATCCGGTAATTGTGTATCCCCGCAGGAATGAAGACACAGGCAATATTGCATCAGACGTAACCAATGAAGAGGCAGAGGCATGCCCGACAGGCGAAGACATGCTCTCACCCGGTGTACATTTTGTCAGGGCCACGCTGCTTGACATAAGCTCAACGATGATACGTAGCCTTGTCCGCCAAGGGCGGTCAGTACACGGTCTTGTTCCACCACAGATAGAAAACGAGGTGGTGAGGATTTATGCGTCAGAGGAAGAAAATGGCCTCGGGACCCATGTTGAACAGTAGGTCGAGGACGCTAAGGTTAGGCAAGAAGCCATGACGGTCGGCATAGACCTGATAGTAGGGCGTAGGCAGGAAGCTGCTGTCGGGCAGGGGATGCTTGGGCTGTATGGCGTTGCGACAGTCAATGCTGTTGCCTGCCTTCATGCATCCTGTGCAGAGGCTTTCTTCCGGCCTAACATACTCCGTGGTTCGGCTGACATCAGGGTTGATGTCGAGCAGGGAGCATACCACGCTTAGAATATCCTCGTTGAAGTCTATCAGGTACTGCCACCGTCTCTCAAAGAAGGGGCGGATGTCATCCTCATAGTATTCGAAGAACGGACTGTCGCCGTATGCAGACATCAACGCATGCCAGTGCAGGTGGCGCCAGTTGCCGTGGTCGCTGATGCGGACATCCTTTAAGATGGCCGACGACGCGCGCTCCACTGGCACTGTCAGAGCCTGAGGGCCGTTGGCGGTGGCTATCACGCAGCGGTTGCGGAAAGTTTGCTTCTGGAACGACTCATACTGCTCGATGAGCACTCTTTCTGAGCGGTACACCTTCTGGTACCACTGCACCGGGCCGAAATAAGTAGTGCTGAGTAGGGTTGTCATATTATCGTATCAGCATGAAGCGACTCTCAAGATACCCATCCCAGAAAGGGTAAGCGGGGTCGTGGCTATAGAGGATTATGCATGCACGCCCGATGATACGTGACTCGCTGACAAAGCCGTAACGCTCAGTGAGATAATAGTCGGCATCGTAACACCCCTTGGTGCTGGGTACGATGAATGTGCCCACAGTGTCGCCGGGCAGGGCCGTACACTTGCTGATGAAGACATGGCCAAGAGAATCGTCGAAGGCAATGTAATCGCCTCTCTTCGGCTGCTGGCGGCAGATGCGGCCATAGGGAAATAATTTGTTGTCGCCTGTGCGCAAGCCGTACGACCAGCGGTTTACCATTACGTGGTCGCCGCCAATGAATGCAGGTTTTAGGCTCGAATCTTCGACGTAGTAGATGGTAAAGACAAGCGCCCTGAAAACCAGCATCATCACGAATGCTACCAAGAGCGCCAAAAGGAACTTAGTACTTTCCTCGCGCATGGTGAAGGGCAGGACGGCCGCAAGGCCTGTCCTGCCATAACACTATTTTATGTTGTCAACAAAGCGGAACAGTCTGTTCCAGCGAATACCGCTCAGTCCGCTGCGGTCGGGGTCGCTGCTCCACCAGATGAAGATGGGCTTGCCCACGATGTGGTCTTCGGGCACGAAGCCCCAGTAGCGGGAGTCGGCCGAATTGTGGCGGTTGTCGCCCATCATCCAGTAGTAGTCCATCTTGAAGGTGTAGCTGTTGGCCTGATGGCCGTTGATGTATATCTTCCCGTTGCGCACCTCAAGGTCATTGCCCTCATAAGTGCGTATGCAGCGCTCGTAGATGGGCAGGTTGTTCATGTTGAGCTTGATGCTTGCGCCCTTTTTCGGAATCCAGACGGGGCCGTAGTTGTCGCGTGTCCAGTGCATGTTGCCGTTCAGAGGGTATATCTCCTTGTCGTTGGCGTCGGTCACCAGCTCTATGTCGGTGAAGATGTCCTTGTGGGCCTCAAGCATGTCGAGAGCGTGGCGGGTCAGCGGCATGTGCCCGAACTGGCTCAGCGATGCCAAGTCCTCGTTTGAGATTCCAAGCTCGTGCTGCAGCTCATCGGTGAGCTGACCTACGCGCTTCATGCTGTAGTTGTACTGAACGTTGTCAGGCTCCTTGTTGGCCTTGCCGTCAAGGTATACAATCCTGTTGCGTATTTCCAGCTTCTGCCCCGGCAGGCCCACGCAGCGCTTCACATAGTTTTCGCGGCGGTCGGCAGGGCGGGTGATTATTTTGCCGTACTCTGCCTGGTTGCGCTCAATCTCTGTCCTTCCGGCCATATAAATGGTCTGGAACAGTTTTTGGCGCTGTTCAGCCGACAGGGAGTCGGGGTCGGGGCGGTTGGGGTATATCTGGTAGCCAATGCCGTAGCACATCTGGTAGAAGTCGTACGACTGGTAGCGCGGGTTGGAGCAGAGTGTGTCGCCGGCGGGGTAGTTGAACACCACGATGTCGTTGAGTTCAACCTTGCCCAGGCCGCTCACCCGGCGGTAGTCCCAGTGCGGCCACTCTATGTACGACTTGCACTCCAGCACTGGCACGGTGTGCTGCGTGAGCGGCAGCGTGAGCGGTGTCTCAGGGATGCGTGGACCGTAGGATGCCTTCGACACGAAGAGGTAGTCGCCGGTGAGAAGCGATTTCTCCAACGAGCTGGAGGGGATGACGTAGTTCTGGAAGAAGAACAGATTGATAAAGTAAACGGCGACGAGTGCGAACACCAGGGCATCGACCCACGACATGACCCACTTCACGGGGCCTTCCTCGTCTTTCCACCACTGCCATTTTATTTTCTTTGTGATATATACGTCGAAGATGAACGGCACCACTAAAAGTCCCCACCAGGACTTCACCCAGTAGAGGAAGAGCAGATAGAGTGCCAGCACAACGATGAACTTCGCCCACTGTCTGGCCGGGTTCTGCTTTTTCTTCTTTTTCTCCATTTGATTCTCTTTTACAGTTTATTACACATCCGTTTGACGCTCTGTTGCGAGAAGAGGTTGCAGCGTCAGGGCTGTGTTAACTATCTTTATGCCAATGTTTCAGAATTTAAACATGTCTGAAATGGTGAGCAGGCCTTTGTTTTCCTTGGTAAACTCAGCAGCCAGCACTGCACCCAAGGCGAAACCGCGCCGGGAGTGGGCGTCGTGGCTGATGGTGATGATGTCGGCATCGCTGTCGTAGCGTATGGTGTGTATGCCGGGCACCTCGCCGCGGCGGATGTGGTCTACGCGCAGCACAGCGGGGTCGGTGGTGTCTTCAGCCCATGACTCTTTGCGGTCGATGCGCTCCACAATCTCCTCGGCCAGTGTTATGGCGGTGCCGCTGGGGTGGTCGAGTTTGTGCACGTGGTGGGTCTCTTCCATCTCGACGTCGTACTGCGGGAACTGGTTCATAATCTTAGCCAAGTAGCGGTTGACGGCGGAGAAAATGGCTACGCCGATAGAGAAGTTAGAAGCCCAGAAGAGCGTCTTGCCGCCCTCGCCGCACTCCTTGCGCACGTCGTCGCCATGTTCCTTCATCCATCCGGTACTGCCGCTGACCACCTTCACTCCCTTTGCCCACGCCTTAAGGTAGTTGCCGTAGGCAGCCTGCGGGGCCGTGAACTCTATGGCCACGTCGGCCGACTGGAACTCGGGGCTGTCGAAGTCCTGCTGGTTGTCAATGTCGATGATGCTTACTATCTCGTGGCCGCGTTCCCGGGCAATCTGTTCTATCATCTTGCCCATCTTGCCGTAGCCTATAAGTGCTATTTTCATGTCTCTTTAAGCAAAAAGCGCCAAGACACTACTGACTCCCAGCATGTCTTGGCGCCATTCTTGATGGTTTATAGTGTTGTGTTACTTCTTCTCAGCAGGAGTCTCCTCTTCGCGTATGTTGCGACCCAGAATCATGAAGGCCGTGGGGGCGGCAATGAAGAGCGACGAGAGTGTACCGAACACCACGCCCAGAATCATTGCGAACGAGAAGGAGCGTATGGTGTTACCGCCGAGTATGAAAATACAGGCCAGCACGATAAGTGTTGTCACCGACGTGTTGATGGTACGTGCCAGAGTCTGGTTCAGAGAGTCGTTGAACAGCTGCTGGCGGTCACGCTTCTTGAAGAGGTTCAGGTTCTCACGGATACGGTCGAACACCACCACCTTGTCGTTGATGGAGTAACCTATCACAGTCAGTATGGCACCGATGAACACCTGGTCGATCTCCAACGAGATGGGCAGTATGCCCCACAGCAGTGAGTAGCAGCCAATGACGAGCAGTGCGTCGAGAGCCAGTGCCACGGTGGCACCAACAGAGAATGCCAAGTTGCGGAAGCGCAGCAGGATGTAGATGAAGATAGCAATCAGGGCTATAATCACCGAGATGATGGCTCCGTAGGTAATGTCCTTAGCCACTGCAGGACCTACTTTTGCAGAGGAGATGATGGAGCCGCCGCTGCGGATGTCGGGATTCTTGAACGACTCTACGTCGGCCTGCGACACGAGGTTGGCTTTCTTCAGTGCGTTGTAGAGAATGGTCTCTGCCTTGTCGTCAACCTCGGGGTTGTTCGACTCTATGTCCCAGTTGGTGGACACACGGATTGTCTTTCCGTCAGTACCCAGGGCGATGGCGCTCGTGTTGGCCTCCTTGCCGGCATTGTCGCCGATGGTGTTGATGAAGGCACCGCTCAGTGCTGCACGCACTTCCTCTACGTTAACAGCCTTGTCGAGAGTCACCACGTAGTTGCGGCCACCAGTGAAGTCGATGCTTTGGCTAAGTCCACGTACGGCGAACGATATGCAGCAGATGAGGGCGAAGCATCCCCAGATGATGTACGACTTCTTGTATGAGCCCATGAAGTTGAACTTCGTGTTGACGAACAGCTTGTTCATGAAGAAGCCCGTGGTGAACGAGAGGTTGGTCCAGTGATCCTTCTTCAGCTGCCACTCGTAGACCAGACGTGTCAGGAACACTGCGGTGAAGAACGAGCAGAAGATACCGATGATCCAGGTGGTGGCGAAGCCCTTCACGGGGCCTGTACCGAACCAGAGCAGGATAACGCCGGTGATGAGTGACGTCAGGTTCGAGTCGAAGATTGCGGAGAAGGCGTTGGAGTAACCCTTGCCGATGGCCTCCTTCACGTTCAGGCCCTTCCTCAGTTCCTCCTTCGTGCGCTCATAGATAAGCACGTTGGCGTCGACAGCCGTACCAAGAGTAAGCACGATACCTGCTATACCAGGCATCGTAAGTGCAGCCTGGAACGATGTCAGAATGCCGAGGGTGAAGAACAGGTTGAACAGCAGTGCAACGTCCGACAGGATGCCGGGAATCCAGCCGTAGAGCAGAATCATGTAGATCATCAGCAGTATGAAGGCCACGATGAACGAGATGATACCCTGCTGGATTGACTGTGCACCGAGCGACGGGCCTACCACCTCTTCCTGAACTATGCGCGTGGGCGCGGGCATCTTACCCGAATTCAGGGTGTTGGCCAGGTCTTTCGTGGTCTCGATGGTGAAGTTACCCGTAATCTGCGAGTTACCTCCGTCAATCTGAGTGAGGATTCGTGGAGCAGAGTATACGGCATCGTCGAGAACGATGGCAACGGCACGGTTGACGTTCTGCTTTGTTATCTGGCTCCAGCGGCGTGCACCGTCAGAGTTCATCTGCATGGTAACACAGGGATGGCCCATCTGGTCGAACTCATCCTTTGAGCTGGTAATCACGTCACCCTCCAAGGGTGCACGGCCGCTGCTCTCGGTTATCTTCAAGGCGTAGAGGGCGTAGACGTCGGCGTGGCTATCACCACCAAAGTCCTCGGGCTGTGCGCCCCAGCGCAGCTTCAGCTCTGAAGGCAGCACCTGATTGGCGATGTCTGAGTATATCACCTTGTTGACATCGGCTGTGTCACGACCGTTGGCATAGCCTACGATAGCCAGGCTTTGACCCTGTATGGGCTGCAGCACAGAGAACAGCGGGTTCTGCTTCTTGTATGCCTCCATGGCCTTGGCATTGCCCTCGCTCTTGTCTTTCTTGGCCAGCTTGGCAGCCAGGTCGCCCTTGCTTGCTGCGGCGGTGTCAGCGGCCTCAGCCACGGCGGTGGTATCGGCAGCAGCGGTTGCTATGTCGGTGGTGTCGGCAGCAGCGTCACCACCCTCGCCCATTATGGCGTACTTGGTGTTCAGCTGTACCAGATATGAGTAAACCTCCTGGGCATTGTATGTCTCCCAGAACTCAAGGTTGGCCGAGCCTTGCAGCAGCTTGCGCACGCGCTCAGGCTCTTTCACACCAGGCATCTCAACCATGATGCGTCCGCTCTGACCCTCTAACTTCTGTATGTTGGGCTGAACCACACCGAACTTGTCGATACGGTTGCGAACCACGTTGAACGAGTTGTCGACAGCCGACTGCACCTCGGTGCGCAGGGCGGATTCAACCT
Organism: Prevotella sp.; assembly: GCA_017449025.1. Lineage (GTDB taxonomy): Bacteria > Bacteroidota > Bacteroidia > Bacteroidales > Bacteroidaceae > Prevotella. The sequence goes on from JAFSKJ010000050.1 coordinate 27,727, forward strand.
CGTCGTCAGTAGACTTTGTGCTCACCTTGCCCTTCATCTGCTGAGTGGCAAAGATTGAAGCCAGCGGCTTGCCGTTAGAGTTCTTTTTCCAAGCATTGACGAAGAGCGAGATGAAGTCGTTCTGACTGGTTTCCTCCTCCTTCTTGGCCTCCTCAAGCGACTTTCTGTAAGTCTCATCTTTCTTGTGGTCGGCAAGCACATCGACAACGTCGGGCACCGACACCTCAAGAATCACGTTCATACCGCCCTTCAGGTCAAGACCCAGGCCGATTTCCATCTCACGGCACTGCTTCAGCGAGTAAATGCCCAAATAGACTTTCTCGTTGTTGATGCTGTCAAGATACTCCTGCCCAGCCTTCTCACCCATAGCGGCAGCCTTACTTTCGTAGTGGCGTGTCACAAATGAGAACGACAGGTAGAAGACACACACTAAAATCAAAAGTGCTGCAATTGTTTTTACAATTCCTTTGTTCTGCATTTTGTTTTTTATATTATTATTTAGTCATTATTTCATGTTAACGCGCATTTTAGCGTGCAAATATAGTGATTTTTTTACACAAGGAAAAATTTCTTGGCCTTTTTCCTGCAATTTTTAATAATTATCCTTAATTTTTAAGCTGCAAATGCCCAGAATTGTGGAAAACAAGCGAAAACCGCTGACATGCAAACAACTACAATGCACTTCCCGTATGCATTTTTCTGCCTGCTAAGCCACAAAATAAATTTTCTTTACATTTGAATATCACCGCCAAACGGGCTGCGGCCTAAGACAAGGGGTAGAAAAAGGGTTACTGTCTTTCGCGCGTGCGTACATTTACTTATATGTTTGCGCTTCTTGCTCTTTGCGCTTTCACCAAAAAACGCCTGCGGATGGGCAGTTTGCCTCCGCAGGCGTGTCGGCGTTATCTACACTGGGTTACTTGGTTTGAACCTATTTAACCAGTGTCAGTTATATTCTCTGTCGTTCACAGCCCTTCTTGGCTTAACGCTCATTAGGGTGTATGCCGTAGTAAACGCGGAGCGGGGTTGAGCTGACCTTGATGAAGCCCTTGGCCTCGTCGGCAGTCCAGCCTGTCTGTGTCTCGCCGTACTCGCCGAGCTTGCTCTTCGTGAGGTCGTTGACAGAATCAACGCCCACCGTCTCGAAGCTGTAGGGGCGCAGCTTCAGTATGGCGGTGCCGGTGACATTGCGCTGGCTTGAGGTGAGCATGGCCTCGATGTCGGGCATGACAGGCTCTAAGTACTGGCTCTCGTGCAGGAACATTCCGTACCAGTTTGCCACTTGGTCCTTCCAGTACTGCTGCCACTTCGAGAGCGTGGACTTCTCCAACAGGCGGTGGGCCTCTATGATGAGCTTCGGTGCTGCTGCCTCGAAGCCCACACGGCCTTTGATGCCAATGATGGTGTCGCCCACGTTGGCGTCGCGGCCTATGGCGTAAGATGCACCAATCTCCTCAATCTTCTGTATGGCGCGCACACGGTTGTCGAACTTCTCGCCGTTGACGCCAACTATCTCTCCCTTCTCAAACTCAATCTTCAGCAGCGACTCCTGCTCCTTGGCCGTGACGTGCTTCAGATATGCATCCTCGGGCAGGCCTTGCGTGGGGTCGAGCAGCTCGCCGCCGCAGATGCTGGTGCCCCAGATGCCAACGTTGTACGAGTATTTCAGCTTTGTGAAGTCTGCGAAGAAACCGTGCTCGTTCAGGTAGTCCACCTCTTCCTTTCGCGTGAGCTTCTTGTCGCGTGTCAGGGTTATGATTTCCACTCCCGGTGCCATCACCAGGAATGTCATGTCGAAACGTATCTGGTCGTTGCCAGCACCGGTGCTTCCGTGGGCTATGGCGTCGGCACCTATTTCTTTCGCGTAGCGGGCAATGGCTATGGCCTGGAATATGCGCTCCGACGACACGGAGATGGGGTAGCAGTTGTTGCGAAGCACGTTGCCGAAGATCATGTACTTCAGCGACTTCTCGTAATACTCCTGAGTGACGTCGAGCGTCACGTAGGCCTTGGCGCCGAGCTTGTAGGCGTTCTCCTCGTTGGTCTTCAACTGCTCAGCCGAAAAGCCTCCGGTGTTGGCGCAGGCGGCGTAAACGTCCCATCCGTCCTGGGTAAGTTTCATCACGGTGTAACTGGTGTCAAGCCCACCAGAAAAGGCTACTACTACTTTCTTGTTCATTGTTCTGTTATTGTTCTTCTAATTCTTGTAAATGCTTTATTCGCGATAACACCTCGTCGGGCAGCTTTGCCGGCAGGTGCTCTGTCGGGTCATAGAGCATTGCCGTGCAGATGCAGTACTTGCGGCCTGTGCGGTGAAGCACATCCACGTTGACACAGCCCTCGCAGCCTTTCCAGAAGGCTTCGTCTTCGGTGAGGTCTGCAAAGGTGACGGGCTGATATCCCAAGGCTGTGTTCATGGCCATGACGGCAGCTCCGCTGGTGAGCGAGAATATTTTGGCGTGTGGCCATCGTGTGCGTGCCAGTGTAAAGGTCATGTCCTTTATGCGCTTGGCAATGTGCATGCCGCGGAAGTCGGGATGCACTATGAGGCCTGAGGTGGTGACATACTGCTGGTTCTCCCATGTCTCGATGTAGCTGAACCCCGCGAAGCGGCCGTCGCTTTTTCGCAGGGCGATGACGGCCTTAGCCTCCTGCATCTTCTTTGTCAGGTAATCGTGCGTGCGTTTTGCAATACCAGTGCCGCGCACCTTAGCTGCTTCGGCAATGGTGTCAAGAATGGTGTCGACGTACTTCTCGTGCTCAGCACCAGCCACTAATACTTCAATTTCTTCTTCCATATCGTTGTTACTTTCGTTATTACTTTATTTCAGGTATCACCCTGTTCAGGCTGTCAAGCACCTCCTGGTGGGTGACGCCGGCCTTTATCACTATGAACACCGTGTCGTCGCCGGCTATGGTGCCTATCAGCTCGGGTATGTCGCTGTTGTCGATGTTCCATGCTATCGAGCTGGCATATCCCGGCCTGGTCTTTATCACTCCCATGTTTCCGGAGAAGTTAATACTGATGAACCCTGACATCTGCATCATCTCGCGAACGGAGCTTCTCGTGGTTACCCGTTTGTACATTGTCTCGTTGGGCAGCACGTAGACGTAGTTGCCGCCCATTGTCGAGGCTTTTGCCACCTTCAGTTGTTTCAGGTCGCGACTGAGAGTTGCCTGCGTCAGCTTGAAACCCTCCTTCTGAAGGGCTGTCAACAGCTCGTCCTGACTTCCTAACTGCTGGCTTGAAATTATCAGTCTGAGAGCCTCTAACCGGTTCTTCTTAATCTTCATGTTGGTATATTTATTCAGATTTGGGCTGCAAAAGTAGCAAAAATACTGCTTTTATCCAAATATTTATTCACGTTTCTGCCGTATTTAACATTCCGTTACTCTTCTCTGATGGAATAAATGCGACCTGCGGTTGAAATTTTACTGCGTATCGTAGCTACGTAACGGCCTTTCAGCGTCATTTCAACCTTACCCAGGTCGAAAAGGTTTGCTCTTTGAATGAAAAAACTGTCAAAAAGAGTCGAGTCTTTTGGGGAATTATATATTTTTTTATGATTATCCGCAAAGATACCACCAAAGCCCGAAGGGCTGATAAGACCACAGGCAGGGATGCCGCTCCAGCTCCGCTGGTTTGCTACCGAAGGGACGCAAGAACCCCTGCAAGTCAGCGGCGTGAAGGCAACCCCAAAGGGGTGACAGAAGAATCCTGCCGCCCTTTCAGGGCTTTTGTATACGCTACCGTTTGCAGGGGTTCTTGCGTCCCTTCGGTAGCAAGCCAGCGGAGCTGGAGCGGCACCCCTGCCTGC
>JAFSKJ010000051.1 GCA_017449025.1 Prevotella sp.
CGAAGAGGTGACAGAAGAATCCTGCCGCCCTTTCAGGGCTAATGTATACGCTACCGTTTGCAGGGGTTCTTGCGTCCCTTCGGTAGCAAGCCAGCGGAGCTGGAGCGGCACCCCTGCCTGCGGTCTGTTGCCCCTTTGGGGCTTTGGTGGTACGATAGCGGATAATCATTAAATTTTACGTGTCAAAGGTGTCAGTAAAAAGTGTCATCTCTTACGCGCGCGGTTGTATGTTGAGGACCGCGGGCGCCCTCGCCCGCCATTTCGCCGTACCTCTGGCACGGCTGTTTGGCTGGCTACCCCTATCAAGCCACTTGGGGCTTTTCTTCGCGCAATTTTCCTTGCGCTAAGTAGCCATCTTAAAGAATAATTATGGTAATTATGAAAAATTCCTTCCTTTTTTGCGTATGACTGAATTATACCTGCATGTGCATTTTTACGTTAATCTTCTGAAAAACTTGTTGGCATGTCGCCGAAAATATGTAACTTTGCAGTCGTTTAATCAAAAGACAGTAAAGATGGAATATCTGAAGACCGACATAGAGGGAGTGTATATCATTGAGCCACGAGTGTTTAAGGACTCAAGAGGCTACTTCATGGAGACATGGAAGCAGGCCGAGTTTGAGGCGCACGTGGGAAAGGTTAACTTCGTTCAGGAGAACGAGTCGCAGTCCACCTACGGCGTGCTCCGTGGGCTGCACTACCAGAAGGGCGACGCATCGCAGGCCAAGCTGGTGAGGGTGGTTAAGGGCACAGTCATCGATGTGGCTGTAGACATACGCCGCTCCAGTCCCACTTTTGGGAAGAGCATCTCCGTAGAGCTCAGCGGCGACAACAAGCGCCAGCTGTTCATACCGCGAGGCTTCGCCCACGGCTTCCTCGTGCTCAGCCAGGAGGCCATCTTTACATATAAGGTGGACAATCCATACGCACCGCAGGCTGAGGGCAGCATACGTTTCGACGACCCGCAGCTTGCCATAAAGTGGCCAATAGACATGAGCAAGGTTGAAACCAGCGATAAGGACATGCGCGCTCCGCTGCTTGCCGATGCAGAATTGTTTGACTAACAACATATTTCCAGGCTTTTTTACAACCCCAACATCAATTATGAACATAGCAATAGTAGGAACAGGATACGTGGGACTGGTCTCTGGCACATGCTTTGCCGAGACTGGCGCCAACGTCACGTGTATTGACACCAACGAAGAGAAGATAGAGCGCCTGAAGCAAGGAGAGATACCCATCTACGAACCGGGACTCGACGAGATGGTTCGCAAGAATGTAAAGGCAGGGCGTCTTAATTTCACCACCGATCTCGCATCTGTGCTCGACGATGTGCAGATAGTGTTCTCTGCTGTGGGAACGCCCCCCGACGAGGACGGCTCCGCCGACCTGAAGTATGTGCTGCAGGTGGCTAAGACCATAGGACAGAACTTGAACCACTATCTTGTGGTTGTCACTAAGTCGACAGTGCCCGTGGGCACAGCCCGCAAGGTGCGCGCAGCCATTGAAGAGGAGTTGCGCAAGCGCGGGGTGGAGATAGGGTTCGACGTGGCCTCTAACCCGGAGTTCCTTAAGGAGGGCAGTGCCATCAAGGATTTCATGTCGCCCGACCGCGTTGTCGTAGGCGTTGAGAGCGAGCGGGCAAAGAAGGTGCTCACCAAGCTCTACAAGCCTTTCCTGATAAACAACTTCCGCGTGATTTTCATGGATATTCCTTCGGCTGAGATGACCAAGTATGCAGCCAACTCAATGCTTGCTACGCGCATTTCGTTCATGAACGACATTGCCAACCTCTGCGAGCGCGTGGGAGCCGACGTCAACATGGTGCGCGCCGGCATCGGTGCCGACACACGCATTGGCCGCAAGTTCCTCTATGCAGGCTGCGGCTACGGCGGCTCATGCTTCCCAAAGGACGTAAAGGCGCTGATACGCACTGCCGACCAGAACGGATACTCTATGGAGGTGCTCAAGGCAGTGGAGCGAGTGAACGAAAACCAGAAGTCGGTGCTCTACAACAAGCTGGTGAAAGCCTTCGGCAGCGCCGAGGCCTTGAAGGGCAAGACCATTGCCATGTGGGGACTGTCGTTCAAGCCAGAGACCGACGACATGCGAGAGTCTACGGCTCTCGTCATGATAGAAAAGCTGCTTGGCGCAGGATGCAACGTGCGGGCCTACGACCCAGTGGCCATGGATGAGTGCCGCCGCCGTATAGGCGACAGCATCACCTATTGCCGCGACATGTACGATGCAGTGCTCGACGCCGACGCCCTTCTTCTGCTCACTGAGTGGAAGGAGTTCCGCCTGCCAACGTGGGGTGTCATCCGCAAGGCTATGCGCAACCCCTTGGTAATCGACGGCCGCAACATATTCGATATAGAGGAACTGGAAGAGAACAACTTCGAGTACCACTGTATTGGCAAGTAATCAAATAGCTGATAATGAATATAAAAAACATCACCTTGCGTCTTCGCCGTTTCATGCTCTATGCCGTAATTGCCATTAATGCGGCAGCGTTAGTTATGGCCTGTGGAGAGAGCAAGGCTCCCTCGCAGGCCGATGAGGCTGAGAACACTGAGGCCAAGGCCATGCTGCAGGGCATCTGGGTGGACGAAGACACAGATGAGCCAGTGTTCAGGGTTCAGGGCGACACCATCTACTACCCTGACTCTACCAGCCAGCCCGCATACTTCCGCATAGTGAGCGACTCCTTGGAGCTGGGGGCCTCGCACGCCCGGTATGCCATTGTCAAGCAGAGCGCCCACCTCTTCTGGTTCAAGAACCAGGCAGGCGACGTGCTCCACCTCTCGAAGAGCGACGATGAGCAGGCCTTGGCTACTGACTTCGTTCACGACCAGCCGCAGGTGATGGTCTACACCGAGGTGGTAAAGCGCGACTCTGTAATCATGTATCACGGTGAGCGCTACCACTGGTACATAGCCATCAACCCGACAAAGTACAAGGTGGTGGCCACAACCTATAACGACGATGGCGTGGCAGTAGACAACGTCTACTACGACAATATCATCCACGTGTCGCTTTTCCACGGTGCAAGTCAGGTGTATTCGCGCGACTTCCGCAAGCAGCAGTACGAGAAGCTCGTACCCAAGCAGTTCCTCAGCCAGGCTGTCCTCGGAGCCATGACCTACAGCCATGCTGACGGTGCCGGTTTCCACTTCAGTGCATCGCTGTGCAAGCCCGATGGCGCCACCTGCTACATGATAGACAATGTGATAAGCACCGACGGCCAGCTTAAGACCACCCTCGTCGAGCATTAGAACGCCGCCGGGATTCCCACGCAACCCAAGACAGCTCCATTGAGCTGTTAACGGCTCAACAATAGATGCCACAAAAAAATAATAGAGAGGCTTAAAAACCTCTCTATTGTCATGCTTGCGGAAGGTGAGGGATTCAAACCCCCGATACCCGAAAAGGGTATACCGGATTTCGAGTCCAGCGCGATCGATCACTCTGCCAACCTTCCGATTGAGTTGTTCCAGCGAACATGTGCGTTTGGCAAAAGGAGGAGCAGACTTGTGTTACCTTCCTTTTCTCGATTGCGGGTGCAAAGTTAGTGATTATTTTTGATATGGCAAACTTTTTCTTAAGTTTTTTTCTTTGATGCAGGAAAAAAGGGAGTGGGGCGATAAATGCTTACATTATCTTGGATAGCCGCTGCCGTAGCTGTTCGGCTTCTGACTTACGTATGCCAAGTACAATCTTGCATGTGTTGTCAAAGGTCTGCTCAACTATTCTGGGCTGCATTTCCTTTACAATGCGCATCACGTCGTTCATTGCAGGATAGGCGAATGTATAGGCAACGGTTTCCTCTACTTGGCGTGTCTCAATCTTGGCATGGCTTATTGCGTCGGCTGCTGCCTCGCGATAGGCAACGATAAGTCCGCTTGTGCCGAGATTTACTCCGCCGTAGTAGCGTACAACGACAATGAGCACGTCTGTCAGCTCGTTGGAGTTTATCTGTCCGAGGATTGGCTTTCCTGCAGTAGACGAAGGCTCACCATCGTCGTTGGCACGGAAGTCTTTACGCTCAGCGCCAAGCATGTATGCATAGCATACGTGCCTGGCGTCATAGTATTTCTTGCGGTATGCGGCCAAGATGTCTTTAATTTCATCTACATTCTCTACGTGGTGGATGAAAGCAAGAAACTTGGAGCGTTTATCCGTGTAGTAGCCTTCGGCAGAGTTGGCAATGGTCCGATACTCGTCTGTCATGGACATTCAGCTCAACTTGTGGATGACAAGGCCGGACCGGAGCTTTGGCTCAAACCATGTGGCTTTCGGTGGCATGATTTTGCCGCTGTCGGCAATGTCCATGATTTGCTGCATTGACACAGGATACAAGGCCAGTGCAGCACGCATCTCACCGCTGTCCACGCGTCGTTTCAGCTCTCCAAGGCCTCTGAGTCCACCAACGAAATCAATGCGCTGTGAGGAGCGCAGGTCGCCGATGTTAAGTATCTCGTCGAGGATGAGCCGGCTGGAGATGTCTACGTCGAGAACTCCGATAGGGTCGGTATCGTCATAGGTGCCGGGCTTTGCCTTCAGGCTATACCAGCGCCCGTCCAAGTAGAGTGAGAACTCGTGGAGTTGTTGTGGCTTATAGAGATCAACGCCCTTGTCTTCTACAGAGAAGTTAACCTGCAGGGCAGCAAGAAACTCTTCTGGAGACATACCATTTAGGTCTTTAACCACGCGGTTGTAGTCGAGAATGGTGAGCTGAGATGCTTGGAAGCAAACTGCCATGAAGTAATTATACTCCTCGGTGCCATTGTGGTTTGGGTTCTGCTTTTGCTTTTCTGCGCCGACGAGTGCGGCTGCTGCTGAGCGGTGGTGGCCGTCGGCAATATAGAGAGAAGGCATTTTGGCAAACTCTTCGGTAATGACATTCATGTCCTGTTCGTCACTGATTACCCAGAACTGGTGCCGGAATCCGTCGACAGGAGCAATGAAGTCGTACTCCGACTCTGTGGATGCGTAGCGCATTATCAGCTTGTCAAGCACGGCGTTGTCAGGATATGCAAAGAAAACAGGCTCTATATTGGCGTTGTTCACGCGTACATGCTTCATGCGGTCTTCTTCTTTGTCGCGGCGGGTCAGCTCATGCTTCTTTATTCGCCCCTTCATGTAGTCATCTACAAATGCACCGACCACGAGTCCGTATTGTGTCCTGTCTTTCATTGTCTGTGCATAAATATAATAATGTTCGCGAGAGTCCTGTACAAGCCAGCCTCGGTCCTGGAACTTCTGGAAGTTCTCGGCAGCACGTTCGTACACGCGTGGGTCGTACTCAGACGTACCGATGGGGAAATCAATTTCCGGTTTGATGATGTGGTAGAGGCTCATTTCGTTGTCGCCGGCCTCCGCCCTTGCCTCTTCACTGTTGAGCACGTCGTAAGGGCGGCTCTCTACCTTCTCCACCAATTTTTTTGGTGGGCGAATACCCTTGAAAGGTTTGACTGTTGCCATAATGATGAATTAATTGTTCAAAACTGTGGCAAAGTTAAGACAAATATTCGACATGGCCAAATATTTTTGTGCCAAGGTGAAGAAATAGGTTGATATTAGCTGTATTTCAAGTTGATTTTGCTATCTTCATTTGGCAATCTGGCTCTTTAGGCTTTGATTAAACGGCTTTTTCTTTGGTGTGGATAACATTTTCAATATTATTAAGAAAGAAAATGTGCACGATTACAATATTTTTTTTGTAACTTTGCGCTCGAAAATTGAAAACAATAGGTATAAACCACTTAACAAATTAAAAAGAAATGACAAAAGTTGCAATTAACGGTTTTGGCCGTATCGGTCGCCTCGCTTTCCGTCAGATGTTCGAGGCTGAAGGTTATGAAGTAGTAGCAATCAACGACTTGACCAGTCCTAAGATGCTGGCTCACCTGCTGAAGTATGACACTGCCCAGGGTGGTTTCTGTGGCAAGTTTGGTGAGAACAAGCACACCGTAGAGGCTGGTGAGGACTACATCGTTGTCGATGGCAAGAAAATCACCATCTACGCTATTCCTAACGCTGCCGAGCTGCCCTGGGGCAAGCTGGACGTTGACGTTGTTCTCGAGTGCACAGGTTTCTACACCTCTAAAGAGAAGGCTTCTGCCCACCTTACAGCTGGTGCCAAGAAGGTTGTTATCTCTGCTCCTGCCGGCAACGACCTGCCCACCATCGTTTACAATGTGAACCACACAACTCTGACTCCTGCCGACACCGTTATCTCAGCTGCTTCTTGCACAACTAACTGTCTGGCTCCCATGACCAAGGCCCTGAACGACTTTGCTCCCATCCAGAGCGGTATCATGACAACTGTTCATGCTTACACTGGCGACCAGATGATTCTCGACGGTCCTCAGCGCAAGGGTGATGTTCAGCGTGCCCGTGCCGGTGCCCAGAACATCGTTCCCAACTCTACAGGTGCTGCCAAGGCTATCGGTCTTGTTATCCCCGAGCTGAACGGTAAGCTCATCGGTGCTGCCCAGCGTGTTCCCACTCCCACAGGTTCTACCACCATTCTGCACGCTGTTGTCAAGGGTGATGTGACTGTCGAGGGCATCAACGCTGCCATGAAGGCTGCTACCAACGAGTCGTTCGGTTACACCGAGGAGAAGCTCGTCAGCAGCGACATCATCGGTATGAAGTTCGGTTCGCTGTTCGACGCTAATCAGACCATGGTAAGCAAGATTGGCGACGGCAACTCTCTCGTTCAGGTTGTTGCATGGTACGACAATGAGAACTCTTACACTTCTCAGATGGTTCGCACCATTAAGTACCTCGCTGAACTCAAATAAGCAGTAAGCGCAGAAGAAATATAATAGAAAAAGCCGTTCGGTTTTTGCCGGATGGCTTTTTTTTTGTACTTTTGCGGCCATATACTACTCACAAAGCAATACAGGTTATGAAAACACTATTATCATGGTTGGCCTTAAACCCAACAAAGCATAAGGTGAAGACTGAGATGGTGGCTGGTCTGACAACATTTCTTACCATGTCGTACATCCTTGCAGTTAACCCCATAATACTTAGTGAGAGAGGCATGGACAAAGGTGCCGTCTTTGTAATGACATAGCACCACTTTTGTAATTGTATTAATTCAAACATAGTTTTATGAAGAAGATACTAACTCCCGTAATAATGTCAATGTGCGTCATCTCTGCCATAGCGCAGAACATTCAGTTGCACTACGATTTGGGCCATTCGCTTTATGATGACCTGAGCGGCAGGCCCAACGTAACTACCACCGTGGAGATGTTCAAACCCGACAGGTGGGGAAACACATTCTTTTTCACCGACATAGACTACTTTACCGACGGCGCGGCTGGCGCTTACTGGGAAGTTGCACGTGAGATAAACCTTGGCAAGACATCGCCTTGGGCACTGCACGTTGAGTATAACGGTGGCGCAACAACAATAGAGCATACAGGAATAGGCAACCGCTTCCAGCATGCTTTTCTCGGCGGTGTGGCTTGGAACTGGGCGAGCAAGGACTATACAAAGACACTATCGCTGAAAGGCATGTACAAATACTATTTCAAGGGAACAAACCGCGGCGCCTTCAACGGTTTCCAGCTGACAGCCGTTTGGGGCGACACCTTTGCCAAAGGACTGTGTACCTTTTCGGGCTTCATCGACGTGTGGTACGACAAGGATGTCAGGGGAAAACTAATCACACTGGCTGAGCCACAGCTGTGGTTTAACCTCAACACCATCAAGGGCATGGAGAACGTCAATCTCAGCGTGGGCACCGAGGTGGAGATAAGTAACAACTTCGTGTTCAACGATGTTGGTAGAAACGATAAATTCTATGCCATACCAACACTTGCAGCAAAGTGGACGTTTTAACAGAGCACACATCAGATGTTCAATATGATAACCATACTCGGACCTACCGCCAGCGGGAAGACCCCATTGGCAGCCGCCCTGGCCTGCCGCCTCGGAAGCGAAGGCATGCCTGCTGAGATAATCTCTGCCGACTCACGGCAGGTATATAGGCGCATGGACATAGGAACAGGCAAGGATCTCTCTGACTACCACGTGGTAGGCGATTTTCCAGCCGACATTCCCTATCACCTCATTGACATTTGTGAGCCAGGCACCAAGTACAACCTATTCCAGTATCTTCAGGACTTCAACAAAACCTATCAGGACATAAAGGCCAGAGGAGCATTCCCCATACTATGCGGCGGCACGGGACTATATATCGAGGCCGTGCTGAAAGGCTATGAACTACCGCCAGTCCCCGAGAATCCGGAACTAAGGAAGCATTTGGAAGGCCGTTCGCTTAAGGAGCTGACAGCCATTCTAACCGAGCTTAAGGCAAAGAACGGCACGAATATGCACAACACCACGGATGTAGACACCTGTCAGCGTGCCATACGAGCCATTGAGATAGAGGCTTGTGCCAACAAGTCAAACTCTTCCCAAGTGATGGGCACTGACGCATCTCAAGGCGAACAGACTCCCCTTGGTGAAGGCGGACTTGTCATCGGCATCAATATAGACCGCGAGTTGCGACGGGAAAAAATCTCCCGCAGGCTGAGAACACGCCTTGACGAGGGTATGGTGGAAGAGGTGAGGGCACTGCTTGACAGCGGCATACCGCCCGAAAACCTCATCTACTATGGACTTGAGTATAAGTTCGTTACAGAGTATCTTATTGGCAAGACCACCTACGATGAAATGTTCAGTCGCCTTGAAATAGCCATCCACCAGTTTGCCAAGCGGCAGATGACTTGGTTCAGGGGAATGGAACGCCGCGGGTTCACCATTCACTGGATAGATGCCACGACATCAATGGAAGACAAGGTGAACGCCATATTGTCGTTATTCATGCAATCATGGCATATAAGCAATAATCCTTCCCTACGTTCCGCTGCTTCAAGCCATATTACGCAGCAGCGACAGTAGTATTCTCCACTGTCGCTGCTGTTTGCAGATAATAAATGTTACTTTACCAGAACCTTGCGTCCGTTGCGGATATAGACACCTTTGTGGCTCAGATTGCCAATAGCATGTCCGTTGAGGTCGTACCACAGGCCCTCATTGCTTTCCTTCTCGGCGGTATCTATGTCTGTGGGCGTGTCTTTGGTTGGATTCACCGATACGCTGTAAATGAGCAGTGCATTCTCGCCAGACTCAATCTTACGCATGCCACGCACCAGCTCGCCTTCTACGGCATAGATGTAGACATAGGTAGGCACGCTGACCTCATAGGTCACATAGACATTCCCGCGCTCGGTGTGGGCAGCATAGGTAGGCGTGCCGTTGCCAATGCGAACGGCAATGCTCGTCTTGCCGAAGGTCTGGGCGTTGATGGTGATGGAACCCTTTCCTGGTCCTACCTCGATGATGATACCATTGAATTTCTCCTTAACCTCAGAAGAGCCAGGTGTGGCGTCGCTAATCTGCGACATGTCGGTGGACTTGCCTATGACTAAGCAGTTGCGCTGCTCGTCGTAGCCGCAGCCTTTGTTGCTGTCGAGGTTGTTGTATATGTTGTCCACGGTGTTATCGCTAAGGTTCTCTTCCTTCAGGCTCTCCATGGCTACAGTAGTGTTCTCGGTAATCGGAACAATTTCGCTGCCGAGGTCGCCCACGAAGGTGACATTGAGCTTGGCAAAGTCTGTATTCCATTTGTCTAAGTCGTCAGCGCGCACGTGCATCTTCGTGGCCTTGTCGGGCTTGAAGCAATTGTTGTCGTATTGGCCAAATGTCCATGCCAGATTGTCAGGGTTGGCATAGCACTCCACGTCGAGCACATTGGTGCTCCATACAAAGGCCTGGTCGTCTATGCTGGTCACGCCGCTGCCAATAGTCACCTTTGTCAGCTTGTTGCATGATGAGAAAGCACCCTTGCCTATGGTGGTCACGCTGTTGGGAATAGCTATTTCTGTAATGGTTGCGTACCAGAAAGCCTGCTCTCCTATGCTTTCCACGCCATCGGGTATGGTTATGCTCTCAACTTTAACCGACGAGAGTGCCAACGTGCCGATGTGCTTCACACCTGCCGGGATGGCGGCATTCTTGGTGGTGCCGATCATGGTCTTTGTGGAGTTAACGATGAGGGCATTGCCTTCCATGTGTACGTATGGATTGGTGTCTTCCACGTAGATGTCTTCCACGTTGTGAACTTCCGCAAAGGCTGCCTCGCCAATGTCGGTCAGATTAGCCGGGATATAAATCTTTTTCGTACCATACGAGGCACAGAAAGCTTTGTTCCCGACACTGGTAACGCCAGAGGGAATGCGCAACTCACTGGGCATATAGAAAATATTATAGAAAGCCTCATCGCCAATGCTTGTCAGCGTGCTGGGCAGTGATGAAATCTGTGCATGGATGAGTCCGCCAAAGGCATTGTTGCCGATGCGGGTCATCCCCTCAGGCATCTCTATCTCCGTAATCTGATAGCGGTACTTATTGGTCCAAGGCGTTTCCCACCAGGAGTTGAAGTCGTACATTGCACCTGTGCCGTTGATGGTAATCTTTAGGGCAGGCATCTCCTCGTCTTTACCCGTGTCGTAGTTGGGCACATTCACGGTGTTCGACAGCATTATTACTTCATAGTCCAGATTATCGCCGCACTTGCCGCTGAGCACCACGTCTCCCGGCTTGGGTTCGCCTTCGCCCTTCAGAACAACTGTGATGCTGTGGATGAAGAATGGCGACTCACCGTCAATGGCTATCATGCACGTTGCATCTTCAAATTCCGTGCCTTCAAAGTCTATGACATAGTTGGCCATTTCGCCATAGTTTTGAAGTTGGCTTATTTCGTGTTCTGAAAACTTATCGGAATTGTTTTCCGCAATGGAAGAGAAAATGTTGTGGATATTGCCAGTAGCCCTGACAACCAGCTTCTCCACAGTTCCTTTAATGCTGAACGCACTGTTGAGCAGGATCGTTTGCGAGTTAGAGGAGGTCCTCTCTCCTATGACGATGCAGCTCTCATTCGCGCCGTCGTTATTCGTGTAGAATGACTTCAATACAGGTATGGAAGAGTCGCTTAACTCGCAGTTCCACTCATTTCCCTCTTCAGACATCAGTGTGCCGTTTTTGTTTCCTGTGCTTGTCCAGTCACTGAATGTAGACACGATATTGCTTGAGTTGTCATCTATGTTGTCAGCATCGCCCACCAAGTTCATCGTGCTCCACGACAAGGAGGCTTTATAGGCATCAAGTGCTTCAGCAGGCACGTGGACGGTAAGGGGATTCTCGTTTCCGATTCCGTTGAACGTACTGTTGTTGGATATTGGCACTTCGGTAGCGGTGATGTAGATGTCGGTAAGCTGTGGACAACCACGGAAAACATCATTGTTCATACGGCGCACGCCGCTGCCAAGATATATCTTCTTTACCTCATATAAATCGGAGAAAGCCGCCTGCCCCACATTCTCCACGCTATTGGGTATTCTCAGAGTCTGGAGCGTGCATCCGGAAAAGGCATGTGATTGGATAGCCCACACACCTTCGGGTATGGTGATTGTCTGAATGTTGTGCAAACCTTCGAAAGCCGACGGACCAATAATTAATATGTCATTGGGAATGGTCGACGTGCTACATCCAGCCACCAGCATCTTGTTGTTCTTGTTTATCAGGCAGTTGTTGGATGAATAATAAATAGGGTTGCCTTCTTCCACTACAAAAGAAGAAAGCGAGTTACAGGCGGCAAACGGGTTTCCACCGATGTTGATGACAGTGTTGGGAATTACTATGCTGGCAATGGCTGTTGTTATAGAACGCGGCGTTCTCAATGGTGGTCACACTCGACGGGATGGTTATCGACGCCAAATCCCGGCAATACGAGAAAGCATTGGCACCGATGGTCTTAATGCCATCGGGAATTGCGGTGCCTTTACAACCTGACACCAGTCGGTCCTTGGCCGTCTCTATGATGGCATTACAGTTGTTGCGCGAGTCATAGACAGTGTTGCCTTGCTCCACCACTATGGTAGACAGATTGTTACAACCAGAGAAGACGGTGCTTTCCACACGTGACACATATTTGGGAATGGTTACTGATGTAAGCTCTGTGCAGTATGCAAAAGCTTGGGTGCCTATTGTTGCCAGCGAAGTGGGAAGAGTGAGGCTCGTCAATTTGCTGTTGCTCATGAAGGCATGGTGCTGTATGGCTATGACGCCTTCGGGAATTACAATGCTGGAGATTCCCGTATGATAGAAAGCGTATGACTTTATGGTCTGAATATTTTCGCCAATCTCTACTGATGTCAAGTTAGTGTTGTTATAAAATGCCCTGTCTCCGATAGAGGCGACAACACATAAGGAACCCTCATAATTGACCACAGGAGGAATCACGATTTTGTCCGAATATTGGTTCGGGTTCACGGTAACTTCGGCTGTATCGCGAGTAGCGTTGATGTTATAGAAAATGCCGTCAATCTCAACAGCATCGGTTGCCCGAATGCCAGAAAATGGCGAAATGGTCAGCAGCAAGGCTGCAAATATTCTGAAATGTTTCATAAGAATAATGGTGTGGAATCATAATAGTTCGATTTTGGTTATGAGGTTATTTGAGTAGTGCCTTGATGGTCTCTATGCTTAGTTTCAGGTTCCCTGCAATGGTCTCCAATGACAAGCCTGACTCGATGAGCATTTTCACCATAGTACGAAGTTGGCCGTCTTTCTCGGCCAGCTGTGTGTTTGCCTCGTCCAGCTGTGTGTTCGC
Source organism: Prevotella sp. (assembly GCA_017449025.1). GTDB lineage: Bacteria > Bacteroidota > Bacteroidia > Bacteroidales > Bacteroidaceae > Prevotella. The sequence goes on from JAFSKJ010000051.1 coordinate 12,698, forward strand.
CTCGTCCAGCTGTGTGTTCGCCTTGGCCAGCTGTGTGTTCGCCTTGGCCAGCTGTGTGTTCGCCTCGGCCAGCTGTGTGTTCGCCTCGGCCAGCTGTGTGTTCGCCTCGTCCAGCTGTGTGTTCGTCTCGGCCAGCTGTGTGTTCTTTTCTGCCAGGTCGCGTTCCAGTCCGTACACCTTACCCTCTTGCTCCTTGATGATAGAGAAGTACTCGTCTTCAACGTTCATGTTCAGGCGCATCTCTGTACTCGATGCTGCCATCAGCAGGCGGTGGAATATAGGCTGCATGTCGGCATCGGCCGTCTCGAAGTCCTTCTCATCCATGTTCAGGAAATGCTCGTTGTCGCCGCATACGTGGCTTTGGTCGAAGATGCTCAGCACCTTGTCCAACCGGTTGTTTACCTTCCCGTGCAGGCGTGGTATCTGGACGATGATGCTGTTGTGGTTCAGGCTGTCAATGAACTTGTTGGGAATTCCCTGCGTGATGGGCTTCTCGTCGTAGTCGAAAGCCTGGTGGCGCACATACACAACTGGTTCGTCGATATCGCCCACGGGGTGCCCCAACAGGTAGATGGCCACCATGGGCAGGGCATGGCGGTCGGGGCTGTCGGCCACTATGTTCTGTGGGTTCTGGTAGTGTACGCCCAAGTACTGTCGGAAACGCAGCGTCTCTGTTGGCAACCACGACTTCTGCAACTCTATCAGTATGAGTTGCTCCTCGCCGTCGGGGTCTTTTACGGTGGCACCGAAGTCGATGCGGAAGATGGAGAGCGACTCTTTCTGTCCGTTGGAGTACTCGTGGGGGCGCACCTCTACCCGAAGGATTTCTTCCTTCAGCAGTGCAGAGAGGATGGTGCGGGCAATGCGCTCGTCCTCCATGAGGTACTTGAACACTGTGTCATAGATGGGGTTGGCAATTGTTATCATAACACTTCTAAAGCTTTAGGCTTGCAAAAATAAACAATAATTCCGACATGGCCAAACTTTTGGCAGTTTTTTCTAAACATAGGCTCTTTCATACGTCTTACTTCTTAAGTTACATGTCCGCAAAGGAACCACGACAGATTTAGGTTCGCATTTTTTTGTCAGTTCGCATAAAATTGCTTACCTTTGCCCCAGAAATGTGCACTTCGATTTACTGAAGATAAAAGTCAACGAGGTATTAATCCTTTGTGGTAACACTCATCAATCATGTACGATCAGATTAGGGAAGATATTCTTTTTTTAATGTTCTATGCTGTAGTGGCAGCGTTGTCTATGGTGGCATGCTGTTACCTGTTGTTACGTCGGGGCAACGCCTTTGCTCCTGACATTATGTCGCCAGTACGTTTGCGGCGGTGGACCGCTGCGTTCTTTGCTGCCATGACTTTAAGCCACTTGTGGTATATACCGAGCATTTTTCTCACCTCAAGCGAAGATGTCAAGCTGAACTATCTTTTAGGAGCATTGCTTGACTACCTGATACTTGTGCCTTTGGCAATCGTAATAGTGTTCACCATGTTACAAGACCACAGACGACCGCTGTGGCCTGTTGCCGTGATGACTGCACCGCCTGTTGTCATCATGGCGTGGTGCGTTGCTTCCCGTAGCGATGCTCTTCCACCAATGTTATATGGCTCTCTTCTGCTGTTGGGCGTATGCTTAATTATATATATGGTACGCGCGACGAGACAATACGGACGCTGGCTGCGCGACAACTATGCAGACCTGGAGCACAAGGAGGTGTGGCAGAGTTTCGTGGTGCTGGCCGTCATGCTGCTGGTGTTCGGCATCTATTCCATTGGCATCCGAGGCCCTGTTTACCAATATGTCTTTCAGATAAACGATGTTGTACTAATCTGCTATCTGCTGTGGCGAGTGGAAACGTTAAGCGATCTGAGCCTCTCCCAACAGCAGAGCCTTCCTGTGGATTTGAGTATTTCTGTCAATGAGGAAAGCGACGTAAGCCCGAAGATTCTCACTGACAACATTGGGCCATTGCTACAGAAATATTGTATAGATACGCAGCTCTACTTACAGCATGACCTCACGCTTCTCCAACTTGCCAAGGCTATTGGTACCAACCGCTTTTATCTCAGCCGGTATTTCTCCAGTCAGAACACGACTTACAATGCCTATATCAACGATTTGCGCATCAATCGCTTTGTCAGTCTCTATCGTGATGTTGTTGTTGCTCAGCGTTCTTTCACCGCTCAGCAGTTGTCGCAGGAGAGTGGCTTCCACAGTTATCGCACTTTTAGTGATGCCTTCAAACGTAAGACGGGGCAGTCGGTGACTGCCTGGATAAAGGCTCAGCAAGAAGGGCAGGGAAAGACTTAAGTGGCAGAATATGCAAAAAATGTAGCGAAATCTGCAATAATCACGGCTCTGTAAATGGGTCGTGATTTTTATTTATGGGAAAATATCTAATTTTGTCGGCATATTCGTTTAACCCAAAACCATTTTTATAATGAGAAAAGTTGAAAAGTGGATGATGGCCGCCATCCTTATTTGCGGCTCGACAATGGTATTTACTTCATGCAGTGACAAAGACGACGACCCGGTGGAACCTGAGACTGAGCAGGACGGAATGAACAAGAAGATTACGGACGGCAATTATGACAAATCTCTGGCCGTGAAATGCATCAACGGCACTTTCGTCGGCAAAAAGACGGAGAATGTCATTACCTACAAGGGTATTCCGTTTGTAGGTCAGCAGCCTGTAGGCAACCTGCGCTGGAAAGCGCCAGTGGAATACACTGCAAACGACGGTGTTTACGAGGCTTATTACAATGCGAAAGCCGCCTGCCAGAGTGAGGAAATCAGTAACTATCAGGGCGAGGACTGCCTGTATCTGAACGTATGGAAGGCAGTGGACACATCGGCTGAGAAGAAGCCGGTTATGGTCTGGATCCATGGTGGTGCCTTTGTTGGAGGTGGAACAGGCATGGACTTGTTTGATTGCACCAATTTCATCAAAGAGAATCCCGATGTCATTGTCGTTACCGTTGCCTATAGGCTCGGCATTATGGGTTTCCTCCATTTATCTCACCTGCCCGATGGTAAGGACTATCCTGACACACAGAATCTGGGAATTATGGACCAGCTGATGGCGCTGAAGTGGGTGCATGAGAATATCGCAGGCTTCGGCGGCGATCCCAACAACGTGACCATCTGGGGTGAGTCTGCCGGAGCAGTAAGTTGCACTCTGCTTGCGCTGGTCAAAGGCTCACAACAGTATTTCCAGAAAATCATTGCCCAGAGCGGAACCCCTGCAATCACACAATCTACAGAAGAGAACATTGAGTGTACGAATGGTATCATGGAGAAACTGGGATGCAAGACGGTTGCTGATTTGCAGAAAGTCGATGTCAAGAAACTTGTAGAAGCAACTGGAACCATATTCACATTACGCACCTTCCCGGAAAGAGACGGGAAACTCCTGCCTTTAGACCCCCATGAGGCTTATGCAAATGGCGCAGCCAAAAACATAACATTCCTTCAGGGCTGCAACAGGGACGAAATGAATTTCTTCGCCTTGGCTATGGGTGAGGAGGTCTTCAAAGCGTGGGCCGCTGAACGTAAAGCGAAGAAGGTTGCCCAGATGACGGAAGAAGAGGTGGCACTGGTCAATAGCTACCTCAGTGAACAGCAAGGAGAAGACTGGGAACCCTACAGCCGACTGATTACCCAGAGCTGGTTTGCTGCGCCGTGCGTCAGAATGTCGGAGAACCAGACCATGGCCGGCGGCAAGTCGTACACCTATTTCTACAGGGTTGAAGCCTCTACTCCAAAGTTGAAAGCTGCACATGGTGAAGAACTACCCATCGTATTCTGCCATCCGGATGATACCGATGTAGACGCCACCTTCTGCAAGACCATGCGCAAGATGTGGGTGCAGTTCGCCAAGACTGGCAATCCGTCGCTCACCGCCGACCAGTCTCCCGACGGCAAGGCCAAGGAGTGGCCGCTCTACGACACTGGCGATAAGAAGGTGATGGTGCTCGACGAATACGACATCCATCCGGCAAAGGAATCTGAGGTGAAGATTGTTGATTGGGCCAAGTCATATTTCCTGACCAAATATTATAAGCTCTGATTGTCTGGTTCCAGAATATTTTCGGTGGCTAAAGCCAGCCAAATTCTTCCGAACTGTACGGTTGCCACGATGTATGACCGCGAAGCGGTCGCCGCTCAGTAACCGGGTGGTGCGAAGTACCCCCGGAGAAGAAGGTAAAAGGCGACATCGACCCCAAAGGGGTCGCCCATTGGCGTAGTTGGGGCACTCTTCCAGAGTGCAATCCGCGGCGTTCTTTTTTCCG
>JAFSKJ010000131.1 GCA_017449025.1 Prevotella sp.
GCCTATAAATGAAGAAAATGATGCTCCTTAACATTTATTAAGTGCCTCACTCTTGGTTTTGTCTTAGAAATCTCTCTCTCTCTCTCTCTCAGGCGCTCGCCTATATAAGAGAGACAATAACACCTCTTATTTTACGCGCGGGTCACCCGCGCACGAATATACGGCTTTTCTTGCATTCCTGCAAGTTTTGGAGCAGCGAGTGCAAAGGCAAACTTGTTTGCACTTTGCCGAGTCGCGACAAAACTCGACCGAAGGTCAAGAGAAGTCGGCTTGTTTTTTTGTCCCCGTCGGACAACAGCGGCGGGGGCTGCGGCTGACGCAAGAAAAACAAACAAATCTAATAATTCACTTTAAGTTTAACATCTAAAACAAAACGCTTATGCAAAAACCGATTGAACGAGAACGAAGCCAAACGGACATGAGCTTGTCAGATGGAGAGTGCCAAAGGTCTGCGACTGGAGGGGTCGCCAATTCTCCATTTAGCAAAATCCAATTCATTGGCGTGGCAATTTCCACCACGCCATCAGGACTCACCTCTATTGAAGAGACCAGCGATGATGGTAAATACGCTGGTTTCGTGGATGAGGGTACAGACATCAGGGCGCGAATCAAATTCATTTCCGACGTGTTGGATAACATCACATCCAGTGAAAAGTTTGATGGCGCAGAAACTACCTTGAAGGTAATAGTGTTTCCAGAATTCCTTATGCGTGGCACTAAGGGAGCCTATCTGCGTGACAATTTCCTTCCCTACATTCAGCAGATTCTTCAGTTGTCTAACCGCAAAGACGTTCTGTTGTTCATAGGCTCTGTCCTTACTGCGGAACTTCCACCAAGCTACGATTCCGATTTCTATTTTACTGGCGACAAGCTGCTTGATGTCTACTATCGTCTGCACAAAGATACAAATGCACGACAGCGGCTCCACGACATTCTATCCCGTGCCGACGGCAAGGATAGTACCGTTGCCCTTGGTGCCGATGATGCTTTCGACGATATTCTCGTCAAAGTTCTTAACTACAGCGACAGCCAGGCCAAGCAGATAATTGAAAATCGCTGCTATGTGGTAGCACCGTCATTCAGCACTACCATACTGAAGCAGTATAAGTCAAAAGAGGACTTCGTCTTGAATTCATCAGAGAGAGCTGTTTCGTCAGACCATATTCGTGTGCCGCTCTATTTACAGACGACAACTAAGTATGCAGAAATAAATGAAAGTGCTAACTCTAACGAATCTGTCTTTTCATACTACGGCATTAGCTTTGGAGTTGAAATATGCCTTGACCATAAACGCCAGAGACTAAAAAACGCTGTAATCCCCCCCGTTGATGTCCAGATTATACCATCGTGTGGAATGAACATTCGACCAGAGGCCGTTGTGGCAAGAAATGGCGGCTTTGTCTTTAACTGCGACGGTGAATACGAACTTGGTGCAACAGCCGAGGTGAAGGGAGTCAATGGAAAGAATTCGCACACATCTCTTTGTTCAGTGGATAACGATGAACTCTCAGAGGCTTATAATGTTGACGATGACTTACAAATCACGGACACCAATCTAAAAGATTTGTTCCGTAACGACACATTTAATATTCACATTTATAAATCAATTGAAATTAAATTATGAAAGCAAGATTATTTTCTTTTCTTACAATGATGCTTGTTGCGCTGGCAGCACAAGCACAAACCACCACCATAACATGGACTGCAAGTGACGGAAGAACTGCCCCTGAGTGGGGAACATCTTTCACCAAAAATGGTGTTACTATGAATTATAAAGAAGGTCAGGCTGATTATTGTGAATTCTATGGTCCTGGTTCATTCACAACCACGCTCGGAAACTTTACCAAGATTGAGGTAACTGCAGAAAATTTAAATAATTTCGGAGGTACGGGTTGGTCAGGCAACATCAATAAGAAAACCTGGACAGGAACTCCAGCCTCCAGCGTATCGTGGAGCGGTGATCTTTATGGTGAAGACAACTTCACAATAGTGTTCACGATTGAAGCATCGTCTGTCGACGTCACCGGCTTAACGCTCTCGCAGACCGAGGCCTCGATGACCGTGGGCGGCGAGACGCTGACGCTGACCCCGACCGTCCTGCCTGCCGACGCTACGGACAAGACCGTGACATGGACGACGAGCGACGCCGCCGTGGCCACCGTGGCTGACGGCGTAGTGACTGCCGTGGCAGCAGGCACCGCCACCATCACCGCCACCGCCACCAACGGTACGGCTGACACCAGCGACGACAAGACCGCCACATGCGAAGTGACCGTCAGCAATCCTACCGTGACGGCCAATGAGGGCGCGACAGGCGAATACTGGGCAACGTACTACAACGGCACGACAAGCTTCACGGCCGACGCGAACACGACGGTATTCCAGGCCGCACTGAGCGGAAGCAGCCTGACGCTGACGGAGGTTCCTAACAGGGAAATACCTGCTACGAAGGCCGTCATCCTGAAATCATCGTCCGCCACCATCACGCTGACACCAGCCTCTACGACTGAGACGCTCGAAGGCAACGAGCTTCAGGGCACGGCAACCAGCATCACCAACCCGGGCAATGCCTACGTGCTGAACAAGACTGCAACCAATGGCGTGGGCTTCTACAAGCTCAGCTCTACGGGAACCATCGGCGCCAACAAGGCTTACCTGACGTATGGCGCCTCTCTGACTCGCTCGTTCTTCGGTTTCGACGAGACAACGGGCATCGAGATGCCTACGGCTGAGGTCATCGACGCAGACGCTGTGGTCTACGACCTGCAGGGCCGCCGCGTGGCTCAACCCACGAAGGGTCTCTACATCGTGAACGGTAAAAAGGTAATCATTAAATAAAGGGAGGATACAACTATGACAAAGAAAAAGAAGTTTGAGAAGCCCACAATGAAGGTGATAGAGCTGCAACACAAGTCAATGATTCTGGCCGGAAGCGCGGATGCATACGGCATGAACAAGACACTCATCGAAGACGAAGAGGTGGACGAGGGCTGGTAGGCCGACAGTGAACGAATGGTCTGCGTCATCCTCATTGGGGACGCAGGCCATTTCTGTTTTTCGTCCTAACACAAAAGGGACGGTTCCTTTTGTGTAAAAAACGAAATCAAGAGCGAATATGAACGGAATGTCTCGCTCGACCTCTGGTCGCTTGCTACCGAAGGGACGCAAGAACCCTCAACAAGACTCGCGGCCTCCGCCCGGGTGGGAATGACTGCGGTCGGCAGGGGCTCGCAGAAGCGAGACACACGCTGATTAGAGTCTGCAGCGTCCCGCAACTTGCGAGAAGAGATTGACTGCAATCAGCAGCGTCCCGCAACGTGCGAGAAAAGATTGACCGCAATCAAAAGCGTCCCGCAACGTGCGGGAAGGAATTGACTGCAATCAAAAGCCTCTCGCAAAGCGCAGGAAGGAATTGACCGCAATCAACGGCCTCTCGCAACCGTGGAGGGGGAATTGACCGCAGTCAACGACATTACGGATTTAACATTTCAGTACAAACTAAAAAACGAGAAGAATCATGATACAGATACCCGAACAAGTAAAAGACGCGCCCATAGTGCGGATGAAGAACGCCGTGCTGGTGGGCACGATGAAGTTCACGCTCGAACGGTTCGACGCCTCGTTCGACGCCGAGGAGAACC
>JAFSKJ010000132.1 GCA_017449025.1 Prevotella sp.
CGGCTCTTCGTACTTAACTCTTTGTTATTTGTTATAAAGTTTATTATCTCTAATCTCATTACTTGGCGCATTGCGGCAGATAGCCCAAAGACCAGTGCGCAAACATGCCCGTTTCGCGTCTCGACAGGTTCTCAAGCCAGGCGTAGGCTTTCCTCGGATGTTTCTTGAACTCCTTGTACTTGCGTATCGCCCATCGTGCCAGCTTGTCATTCAGATGTCGCATAACACGCCTAAACTCCGTCTTTCCAAACTTCGTATAGTAGTTATACCACCCTCTGACCTGCGGGTTTATCTCCTCGGCTATCATACCCACCGACCATTGCAGCTTGCTGTAAAGTTTCCAAGACTTCATCGTCTCTTTTATCTTCTTCACTGCCTTCTTGCTCATGGCGGGGGTGAAAGCCGTAAAAGACCTGACCCGTCTTGCTGTTCCTTGCTGCCCGTGGTCTGAACTCGTAGCCGAGATAGACAAACGAGTTTTCACAGCCTCCCCCACCCTCGCGGCCGTTGCTGTCCTCGCAGTGTACTATCTTCGTCTTTTCCTCGTTCAGCGTCAGCTTGCACTCGGAGAAACGCTGCATAATCACTTCCTTCATACGCTCCGCTTCCTCCCTCGTCCGCAAGTGACAGATGGTATCGTCGGCATACCGCTCGAAGGGTACTTCGGGGTAGTTCGTCTCCATCCACTTGTCGAACACGCAGTGCAGGAACAGGTTGGCCAGCACTGGCCCAATTACTGAACCCTGCGGAACCCCCATCGTCCGTTCTATCAGCTGCCCGTCATTCGTCTGACAAGGGACTTTCAGCCAACGCCCGATATACTGGAGTATCCAACGCTCTTGTACCTTCCACTCTACTGCCTTCATCAGCAGGTCGTGGTCGATGGTGTCGAAGCGCTTGTTCGCTTTGCTCCGCAAAGAACTTGCTGATGTCCATGTCCAACACCCATTCGTACTTGAAGCAACGCTCACGCGCCGTCTTGATGGCATCGTGCCCAGACCGCGCCGGGCGGTAACCGTAGGAGTCGCTGTGGAAGATGGCTTCCAGACGCGGAGTGATTTGCATCACTACCGTCATCTGCGCTATACGGTCGAGAATGGTCGGTATGCCCAACGGGCGTTTCCCGCCGTTCGACTTCGGTATCTCCACCTGCAACACGGGCTCGGGCATGTAGCTGCCACTGCTCATGCGATTCCAAAGCTTGTAGAGGTTATCCTCCATGCGCTTGTCGAACCGCTTGAAGTCAATCTTGTCCACACCCGCGCACCCCTTGTTGCGCTTGACTGCCTTGTACGCTTCCCATACCCAGTGCTTGTCAATAACAAAAGGTTTCGCCGAGTTCTCTGTCTTCTCCTTACGTCTCATTGCTGATTGATAAGTTTCATACAACATTTCCAATTTAAAAAACCCGCAGTACGCTGCCCCCTTCGCTCCACGGCCATTACAGCCCCTTCACCACTACTACGGAGCAGTCCGCCACAGACGCAAGCATCGGTACTTTCTACCTCCGCGTGTCTCGCTTGGTATTTTCCCTTGGCATCCCGCGCCTGCTTCTCACGTTCCCCAGAGAGCCTGAGACAAGGTCTTGCCGCCTCTACGCCGCACACCCAGCAGACAGTAAACAGGTTTCCTCTGCCATTATCCCAAAGCCATAAAAGCACCTTGGTTCTGATGTGACCTATTTTTGCTAACGACGCCTCATCGGTCGGTTCACTTTCGTTCAACTCCTTGTCCCTCACCTTGCCATGCTCACCTGCATGACTTTCAATCATCGCTCACTACCCGTCGGTTTCCCTCAGAGCAGCATGAAGTGGTTTGCAAACAGTGCCTGTACACCGTATGCGGTAGGCCGACTACCATCTCGTCTGAAGTTACGAACTACGACCCTACAAACGGCCGATTTGTTCTCGTGACACACTTTTATGGTTGCAAAAATAAGAAATAAAATTGAAACTTATTGCTCCTTTGCCGTTAATTTGCCTAAATTCATTTAAATCTGCGAATGGAATGGGTGGGGTTGTAGAACATTGGGGCTGCTGCTGTATAGTTCAGCCTTACTCCCTCCAATGCACAATGATTGTATAAAGTGCTGGCTTTTCTCATTCTTCAATATGTTATATCATTTTTTTCTGTTAAGCAAGACGCTCGTCTCCGTTGGCAAGATAGATGATGCCACAATAGGTGAAACGTGCTTCTTGATATTCTGCTCACTGTTTGATGAAATGCGGATAATCCGGTTCTCCTAAAGATGGCTCGTATTCAAAACCCTCATAGCTGAAAGCATTAAGATCTTCGGGATTGGAGATACGGTTCTCGATGATGAATCGTGTCATTGTTCCCCGGCAGGTCTTTGCCCAAACAGCTTGGATCTTCAGGTCTTTGCCCTTGCGGACATAGAAAAGAGGCTGAACGATTCGGACTTCCCGACAGACTCGCTGCCAGTCGAAGAGGTGCTGGTATTCCTCTGTGGCAAGGTGTATCAGAATGCCGTCGTCCGCTTTCACGCTATCAATCAGCATGTCGGTAAGGCGACTCTTCCAAAAACCGAACATATTCTGTCCTTCTCCACTCGGTAGTTCTATATTTCCCTCCATCCAATAAGGCAGAATACCATCCAGCGGACGAAGCAAGCCATAAAGGAATGAGGTGACCCATAACTTCCCCTGTGAATAATTGAGGTCATCAACGGTCAGCGTCTCAGCCTGTAAGTGCTTATACGCCTGTCCATGATAAGCAAGGATGGCTGGAAACTTTGGCTTTTCATCGAAAAATTGCATGAACCTGAGCCTGTTCTGTACGGCAATCTGCTGACTACAGCCCAGCATTTCAGCAATCGTCTCTGAAGAATACTGGGCCATGTCCCTCGCAAAAGCATCTGCCTCATTCTGGAAACGAGGTGTTGACAGCCTAATGTCAGGTACAGACTTTAACCTGTCGTTCATGATTTTTGCGGAAGCGAGTATTATCTGCATATTATTTGTTCTTCCAAAAACTCAGCGGCATCGGCTACACAGTCAGGACACTCACGCAGTACAATTTTCGTTCCAACACCTTTGAGCAGTTTACATTGTGTAGCTCCATTCCTCTCCTGAAATTTGCTCATAATCTGGCGCATCTGTTTCATGGACTTTACCTTATCCTTATTGACCAGTCCTAAAACAAGTCCGGCCCCAACGAGTGCGCCACAAGTTCCTTCCATATTACCCATACCACCACCGAAGGCTCCGGCAATGTTCATGGCTTCATCCTCACTTATCCCAGCAATGTCTGCGTATGTGTGAAGGATGGCTCGGCAGAATTCATGCATGCATGATTCTGCTCTCTCTCGTTCGTCGTTTCCATTATTCTTGTTTTTTCTTGAATTTACTTTTTAATCGCTTGTAACCCTCAACACCCAGAATCGTAAGACCTCCATACTGGCAGGTCTTAGCCAGTCCAAAAAAGACAGTCCATAAAATCCCCTTTGCCGCTACGCTGATAGGCAGCAGCATTTGAGCAAAAGACATAATATAGAAGGGTATGCAGCACAGCAAAACAATGACACCAGTTCTGAAAGACAACGATTGGAGCCAATGTTTGAGTTTTTGGAAAATATGAATGATTGCATCTTTGGGAGAATACCATACCATTCTTGGTCCGACCCAACGCATCACCTCACGAATCTGTTCACGCTCTTTTGGAGCATAACAGTGAGTGGGACAATTCTTACAAGAAGTCTTTTGCTCTCCATACTTGCAATGATCCAGGCGTTGACAAGCATACTCAGCCAGAAGTCTGTATTCCTCTGGCATTGTGTCCTGTTTCAGATGATGCCGGCAATAAAGCCTTATCATCTTACGGACGGTCTGCTTCTCTCGCTCTATCCTGGTCATATATGTCTATTCTTCCACGTCACAATGAATGAATCCCATTTCCTTGGCTTTCTCCTGGTTCATCAGGAAATAGATGGCCTCGCCCTCATTGCAGAGTTCACCCTTCGAGTTGGTTATCTCCGCATCGATATATACCAGATTGCGAACCTGCTTCGAGACTTTTGCCTTAACCCACATTGCAGCGAGTGTCCAAATACACTTCTGAAAAAATGCTAAATTCTCTGCGTTTTGGGCTTTCAAGCATCCATTTATCCCCTGTTTCCGCTAAAAATTGCTAACGTC
>JAFSKJ010000052.1 GCA_017449025.1 Prevotella sp.
AAGAATCCTGCCGCCCTTTCAGGGCTTTTGTATACGCTACCGTTTGCAGGGGTTCTTGCGTCCCTTCGGTAGCAAGCCAGCGGAGCTGGAGCGGCACCCCTGCCTGCGGTCTGTTGCCCCTTTGGGGCTTTGGTGGTACGATAGCGGATAATCATTTTATTTTTTCTTATTTGTCTATCTTAAAGTAGATTCTAATATGATTTTCAGTATTGACTTACTTCATGCATGTCAGATTCTATGCGGGTTTGCGGACATACATAAAGTAAGTCCCCACAACAAACAGATGACCCACAAAAAAAGTCCATTCGTCCATTCTTCTTATAAATCCATTCGTCTTATTAATGGTTCAGCGTTCCGGCGTTCACCACGGGCTGTGCAGAGTCGTCGCCGCAAAGCACAACGAGCAGGTTGCTGACCATGGCGGCCTTCTTGTCGTCGTCAAGTTCAACGATATTCTCGTCTGAGAGTTTGTCGAGTGCCATCTTGACCATCGACACAGCTCCCTCCACAATTTTTTCCCGGGCAGTGATTATGGCCGAAGCCTGTTGTCGGCGCAGCATAACGGCTGCAATCTCAGGGGCATAGGCCAAATAGTTGATGCGGGCCTCCACCACCTCGATGCCAGCGAGAGCCAGGCGTTCGTCGAGCTTCTGCTCCAACTGCTGGTTTATCTCGTCGCCGCCATCACGCAGTGTCAGCTCTTTCGACTTGTCGTCAACATCGTCGTAGGCATATTGCCCGGCCACCTGCCTCAGGGCAGCATCGCTCTGCACCTTCACAAAGTTCTCCAGTGCGTTCATCAGCCCCTTGGTGTCGGCCCCCACGGTATTGGGGTTGGCTGCCATCGTCTGCGAGTCTATCTCAAACAGAGCCTTATACGTGTCTTTCAGCTTCCACACCAGCACAAGACCTATCATTACGGGGTTGCCCACCTTGTCGTTCACCTTGATAGGCTCTGCGTCGAGGTTACGTGCACGCATGCTCACCTTCTTTGCAGAGTAGAAAGGGTTTATCCAGTAGTAGCCGGTATCGGTAAACGTTCCGCTGTATTTTCCGAACCACGTGGTTACCCTGGCCTCGTTGGGTTCCAGCATCAGGAAGCCGCACCACATTATTATATTAAGTATAAGCAGAAAGACACTTCCGCAGAGCAGCCACCCACCTTGAACTCCGTTGCTGCCGTCGAGCAAGATGATGCTGCACACAATGCCATACACAGATAATGCCAGCACGACAATATTCACGAACAGCATCAAGAAGCCGTTCAACACATTTCCCTTAAAAGCGAACTCTTTCGATTCCATAATAATAGCGTTTTAGAAGGTTTACGATTTGATATCATTTTGATAGCACAAAGATATGCACTTTTTCCCGTCCGGCAATGGCTTTACCCAAAAAATTAACAATCTTTACATGTTACAGGTCAACTAATTGTATGTTCTATAGGTATGTTCTATTAATTATATTTTCTGTAGGGATTGCAATGGGGGTGATTAACCCCAAAAAACTCACCGAATACATCTCCGTATTTCCTTTTTCCGGTCCCAAGTGTCAACTTTTTTCTTATTTTCCTTATACTTTTCGACCGTGAAACTCGAGGCCTCATCCGTAGAGTGGCACTTTACGGAGCTAAAGTGCCACTTTTTTGAAATTAAGTGGCACTTTACGGCCGTAAAGTGCCACTCCTCATCAGCCATGGTTCACGACATCTTATGAGAAATTACACGTGTCAGAGATTTTTACTTATCTCGTTCGCGCACGAAAAGGATGTCCGGGAACGCGGGCACCCTCGCCCGCCACTCCGCGAGAAGGTATAGCTCAACGACTGGTGGAATGCCATCACAGGGAAGCGTGCCTCGTAGGTAGGCGACAAAGAGCGCGGATTATCGCGCACCTACGGCATCGTCTTCCGTTAGATGTGTATAGAGAATAGTGAGGTACATCAAACACCCTACTTCTTTACTCTGTCTTTGTTAATTTACCACAAAAAAATGACTATATACAGCTGTATCACGACAGCAATTACTAAATTTGCATCACAAAAAAAATAATAAACGTCAAGCACATGCCTACACCTATTTATATTATAGAGGAAGAGAAGCTGCGCAGCAACCTGCAGCTGATAAGCGACGTGGCCCGGCGCGCCGACGCCGAGATAATACTTGCCTTCAAGGCCTTTGCCCTGTGGAAGACATTCCCCATCTTCCGGGAGTACATCGGCAGCACCACCGCCAGCTCTCTGTTCGAGGCGCGACTGGCCGTGGAGCAGTTCGGCTCAAAGGCCCACACCTACTCGCCCGCATATACCGACGAAGAGTTCGACGAGATTGTGGCTCTGTCGAGCCACCTAACGTTCAACTCACTGTCGCAATACAAGCGTCTTCACAGCCGTGTGGCCGGCAAGGCCAGCATAGGACTGCGCGTGAACCCCAGATACTCTGAGGTGGAGACACTGCTCTACAACCCCTGTGCCCCTGGCACACGCTTCGGCATCTCAGCCGACAAGCTGCCCGACGTGCTGCCAAAGGACATCGACGGGTTCCACTGCCACTGCCACTGTGAGAGCGGAGCCGACGTATTGGAGCGCACGCTCGTACACATTGAGGAACAGTTTGCGCGGTGGTTCCCGCAACTGAAATGGCTTAACCTTGGCGGCGGCCACCTGATGACACGCGCCGACTACGACACCGAACGCCTCATTTCCATCATACAAGGACTACACAAGCGCTATCCCTGGCTTCGCATCATACTCGAGCCAGGCAGTGCCTTTGCCTGGCAGACAGGGCCGTTGGTAAGCCATGTGGTAGACATAGTGGAAGACCAGGGCATCCGCACTGCCATACTCGACGTGAGTTTCACCTGCCACATGCCTGACTGCCTTGAAATGCCATACATGCCAGAAGTGAGAGGAGCCTCCGTAGTGCAGATTCCTATGGCAGACGCCAATGCCAAGGCGGAAGGCGAGGCCTCACAACTCCCCTCCCCCTCCGCTCCCCACGTATACCGGCTCGGCGGCAACAGCTGCCTCAGTGGCGACTTCATGGGATTCTGGAAGTTCGACCATGAGCTACAAGTGGGCGAGGATGTGGTTTTCGAGGACATGATTCACTACACCACCGTCAAGACCACCATGTTCAACGGCATCGGCCACCCTGCCATCGGCATGCTCCACAAAGACGGGCATTTGGAGGTGCTCCGCGCATACAACTACACCGACTACCGAGACAGAATGGACTAAACAACGTGCAAAAAGAACATGTTCCGACAGTCCACAGGCTGAAAAAGCGGCATATTCACACTTTTTTCGAAAAAAAACAGCGAAAAGTTTTGGCGGTTCGGAAAAAAACTGTACCTTTGCACCGCATTTAGAGAAATGCACCTCACGAGAGAGGTTTCAATGCGGAAATAGCTCAGTTGGTAGAGCACAACCTTGCCAAGGTTGGGGTCGCGGGTCCGAGTCCCGTTTTCCGCTCAGCTTATTGAGACAAAGAGAGATTAGGAAGTGGTCCTTATCGTTTGCCCAGGTGGCGGAATTGGTAGACGCGCACGTTTCAGGTGCGTGTGCCGCGAGGCGTGCAGGTTCGAGTCCTGTTCTGGGCACTCTTTCTCTCGTATAGTGTTTTTGTTGGAGAGGTG
Source organism: Prevotella sp. (assembly GCA_017449025.1). Taxonomy (GTDB): domain Bacteria; phylum Bacteroidota; class Bacteroidia; order Bacteroidales; family Bacteroidaceae; genus Prevotella. Next base: position 3,637 of record JAFSKJ010000052.1, read on the forward strand.
GCGGAATTGGTAGACGCGCTACTTTGAGGGGGTAGTGTCAATTGCGACGTGGGAGTTCGAGTCTCCTCCTCTTCACAATACTTTTCTCACCATGCGGAAATAGCTCAGTTGGTAGAGCACAACCTTGCCAAGGTTGGGGTCGCGGGTCCGAGTCCCGTTTTCCGCTCTTCTTAATGAAAAGTATGTCAACATCCGTTTCTCTTACTATTCAGGAAAACTCAAACTACCATTAGATGAATCTATACTTAAGATATTTTGACAACGAGACACTCGTTTCATCTGTCGATGAAGCCATTGAATTTCTGGCAGGCATTGACCAGATAGGCATGAACGCCGCCTTGGAAGCCGACATTCGCGAATACGTGGCAAGCGACGTGTTCTATCCCAAACGCTATAAGATACGCCCACGAGTTTACTTTATCATTATAAAGACCGAGGCCGCCACCATGCAGGACTTCAAGGAGAAGAAAGCGGTACACAACGGCGGCGAGAGCGTGAAAGAGCGTAATGCTTCGCCAGCAGTGCTGAAGCTCAACGAGACACTGCCCGGATGGTATGAGGGTTCTATTGACTTCAAGCGGGTGCTGCTCATTCCAAGCACAGGCAAGTTCCAGTATCGTGATGCACACTTCGTGGCACGTGTGAAGGCCAATTCAGGCATTGACTGCTACAACCGCATGGTTGACCACCTGCGCGAACGCGTGGACGAGCGAAGCCAGTTCCCCTCAGCCAAGGGAAAGAACTTCAAGTTCGTGTATTTAGGAAGAGCCAAGGACTGACAAAATCACTTACCCACACTTCTCTGAAAAAAAGATGCCATGAACAAGGTGATGCTGATAGGCAATGTGGGCATTGAACCTGAGGTGAAGTATGTAGACCAGGGCGTGGCTGTTGCACGCCTGCGACTGGCCACCACCGAGCGCGGCTACACACTGGCCAACGGCACCCAAGTGCCCGACCGCACAGACTGGCACAACGTGATACTATGGCGCCGGCTGGCCGAGATCGTGGAAAAATACGTTCACAAGGGCGACAAGATATACATTGAGGGTCGCCTGCGTTACACCACCTACGACGACCGCCAAGGCAAGCGCAACTACCAGACAGAAATCTGGGCAGAGAACATTGAGCTGCTAACGCCCAAATCTTAGCTGTGATGGACTATTTCCTACAAACGCTTAACGACGTACATTTAATGGTTCCCTCGGCGGGGGCCGTCGTTGCCGGAGTGCTGGCATGCCTGCTACTGTTCCTGTCAGGATTTGCCTCAGGCTCAGAGATAGCATTCTTCTCTCTCTCACCCAACGACCTAAACACCTTGGAGGAGAGCGGAAACGACACCGACAAGAAAATCATTGAGCTGCGCAACGACTCAGAGCGAACACTGGCCACCATACTCATCACCAACAACCTGGTGAATGTGACCATCATCATGCTCTGCAACTACTTCTTTGCCCACACAGTGGATTTCGGCAAGGCCGTGTGGCTGCAGTTCCTGGTCATCACAGTGCTGCTCACATTCATGCTTCTGCTCTTCGGAGAGATAATGCCAAAGGTTTACTGCAGCCAGCATGCACTGGCTTTCTGCCGTTTCTCTACAGGGAGCATACTCTTCCTGCGAAAGCTGTTCTATCCGCTTGAAAACATACTGCTCAGCACGGGTATACTGGCGGGAAAAGTGGTGAAACAGGAAAACCACATACTGAGCACCAGCGACCTGGAGCAGGCCCTGGAGCTTACCGACAAGGATGAGCTGCGCGAGGAGCAGAACATGCTCGAAGGCATAGTGCGCTTTGGCGACGAGACAGCCAAGGAAATAATGACCAGCCGCCAGGACGTGATAGACCTGGACTTCCGCTCCACCTTCCCAGAGGTGGTGAAGTGCATTGTGGAGAACAACTACTCCCGAATACCCGTATACCAGGACTCCATAGACAACATCCGCGGCATACTGTACATCAAGGACTTGCTGCCTCACCTGCAGAAGCCCTCAACGTTCCGCTGGCAATCGCTGATACGCCCCCCATATTTCGTGCCTGAGACAAAGAAAATCGACGACCTGCTTCGGGAGTTTCAGGAGAACAAGGTGCACATTGCCATAGTGGTTGACGAATTTGGCGGCACCAGCGGCATAGTGACGCTCGAAGACATATTAGAAGAAATTGTAGGAGAAATCAACGACGAGTACGACGAGGAGGAGAAGTCTTTCGTGCGCATCAATGCCAATACCTATATCTTCGAGGGCAAGACGCTGCTCAGCGACTTCTACCGCTTGCTGAATCTCGACGAGGACACGTTTGCCGACGTAGAGGGCGATGCCGACTCACTTGCCGGCCTGATGCTTGAAATAAACGGCGACTTCCCCAGCGTGAACGAGCGGATAGAGCACGGCAACCTGACGCTCGAAGCCGTAGAAGTTGACGGCCACCGCATCTCAAAGATAAAGGTTGTAGTCCACAACAACAACAATTAACTACTTGAAGAAATCGCCAAGGCCAACGGCATAGTACCACGCCATCTTCTTGATGTTCTCGTTGTATGTCATATAGTTGTAGAACGATGGCGGCTGGGGCACGAACATGCTAAGGCCTCCATAACGCTCGTCGGTGACGTCGAAATCGAAAGTAATCATCCCGTTTGTCTCCCACGTGGTGGCCATGGTCTTGTAGACCACAGCCCTGTCTAATGCCTCCCGCCAGGCCTGGTAGCTGCTGCCGGCATAGCGGAGCATGAAGTCGTTCATGTCGTACATCACGTTAGCCGTAGGCTGGTATTTCCTGCTGTAGTAGTAGATGAGGCCCGACATGTCGGGATAGCTGCTGCCCGATGCCCTCACCTCGGCATCTACCGCCTTCAGCGCCGTTCGAGTCTGACTGGCAAGATTGCCCATTTCGCTGGTCTTCACCACCGACAGGGGCACCTGATGCCCACCCACGGTCTGCTCATAGTAGGCATCTACAATTTCCTTGTAAAACATCTCGCTGCGGCTGAACAGCGCAGGCACCACCGTGGTGTACGGGGCACCTACGCCGGGTATCTCGGCCGGCGAGCCAATGATGTAGTCGGCTGTATTGCGCAGCTCGTAGGCCACCTCGGCACACATGAAGTTGCAACAGTCGGCAAAGATGAACTTCAGTGGATAGCCGCTGCGCTGCAGCACCTTTGCAAGCGTGGGTATGTTCATCAGCTTTCCCGTGTCGGTGCCGCTGGAGTTTTGCCCGTTGTCCACACCATAGGCGTTGCGGCGCGCCATCATGGAGTGCGATATGCTGTCGTTGGAGATGAGCCACCCGGAGGCGTGACCCCACAGCACGAGGCCATAGCTGTCGGCAGGATAGGCAGAGAAAGCCCGGTGAATGACATCGGCCATCACCGAGGGGTCGCTGGCATAGGAGTCCTCGGGATATCTGTAGAAGGTGGCGGTGTCTCCCTGCGATATATTAATAAGGTATGGGTTACGCATATTGTCGGCAATGTCTACATACAAAACCAGATTGTCGCCCTTCTGCATGGTCTGTGAGCCAGCAATCATATCTATCAGCTCAGCGCTGAAAAAACGGGAAAGAGTGTTTTCGCCGGCTACGTAAACGAGCACGGTCCGCGAAGGCGCAGTAACCTCCTTTTCATCCTCATGACAGGCCGCTAACAGCAAGCAGGCACAGATAATGGTCAAGAAATGTCTCATGTTTGAAATATTTTTGTGCAAAGTTACGCTTTTTTCCGCAAAACTTACTAACTTTGCAGCTAAAATTTGAGAGCACAATGTATAAATCGTCATTAATAGCAATAATAAGTACACTTTTCAGCCTTTGTTCATGGGCTCAGACCGAGAACAATCCTTACCTGCAATGCGAAGACACATGCACCCACGTGCATGGCATTGACCTGTCGCACTACCAGGGGCAGGTGTTCTGGGAAACAGTGGGCGAAAACACCAAGATGGCCTACGTCTATCTGAAGGCCACCGAAGGCGGCGACCGCATAGACAGCTACTTTGAGCGCAACATAGAACTTGCGCACCGCTACGGCCTGAAGGTAGGCAGCTACCACTTCTTCCGCCCCAAGAGCGACCTTTGCCGCCAGCTCAAGAACTTCAAGACCCAGTGCCTGCCCGGCGAGCAGGACCTGATACCCATGATCGACGTAGAGACCACCGGCGGAATGCCCGACACCCAGTTCTGCGACTCGCTGCTCACCTTCCTGCGCCTTGTGGAGGAGGCTTACCGCCAGAAGCCGCTGGTTTACACCTTCCGCAACTTCTACAACATGCACTTGGCCGGGATGCTCGACGACTATCAGCTGATGATAGCCATGTATACCGACGAGGAGCCTGTGCTCTGCGACGAGCGCGACATTGTCATGTGGCAATACACTGGCAAGGGGCGCATCGTTGGTGTCAACGGCTACGTGGACAAGAGCCGCTTCATGGGCAAGCACGGTCTCAGGGAAATACGCTATCGTCACTAAGCAATTATCAACATACCAACAAAACCCAAAAACGCTAAAGATATGATTATTAAATGTCCTGAATGCGGCCATCAGGTGAGCGACAAGGCACGCACTTGCCCCTCGTGCGGCATTGATATTGCCGGAAAAGTCACCAGGTGTCCCGACTGTGGAGAAGTGATTTTCAAGGAACAGAACATGTGCCCCAATTGTCATTGCACCATCAACGGAGCTGCCCCACTGGCAGAAGAAGAAACGTATATGGCACCGGGCAGACAGGCAAGAGAAAACTCCGCACAGCGCGGCGGGAGTGCAACTGCCAGCAATCAAAAGCCAGGAGGCAAGGGGGTGCGCGTGGCACCGCCGGCAAACCCGAAGCCAAAGCGCGCCTACACCGCACTAATAGTAGCCTTCGTGCTGGTACTCATTGCCGTGTTCCTCGGCTTCTACTTCTATAAGAACACACAGGAGCAGAACGAGCTGCGCGCATACGAGAACGCCATAAGAAGCTCGGAACCGGCAGTGCTGCAGAATTTCCTCGACATGTATGCCGACGCGCCTAAGGTTCACCGCGACTCCGTGGAAGCCCACCTCACGGCACTGAAGAAAATAGACACCGACTGGACAAACGCCGTGCTTAGCGGCTCAAAGACAGAAATAGAGAAGTACATGAAGCTGCACCCCCAGAGCGTGCATAGCGCTGAGGCAAAAATAAAGATCGACTCCCTCGACTGGATTGCAGCCAATGCCGAGAACACCCAGCAGGCTTACCAGAGATACATGGACGACCACTCCGACGGCGCCTACTACGACGAGGCCCGCGACAAGTACGAACGCCTGGAAGCCCGCAAGGTGAACAGCGACGACCGCCAGATGGTGAGCCGCCTGTTCTCTACATATTACCGTGCACTCTCACAGAAAGACGAAAACCTGCTGGTGTCTACCCTCTCTCCTGTCCTCACCTCGTTCCTGCATAAAGAACAGGCCACGAAGAGCGACGTGCTCCAGTATATGAACAAGATTCACGAGCCGGATGTCATCACTATTGATTTTGTGCTGAACAACGACTGGAAGATTGACAAGAAGCCTGCAGCTGAAGACTCTTTCTCATTCATCTACGACGTAGAGTTCAGCGTAGACCAGAAAACGGAGCGGATGGATGCAGACAAGGAGCACTTCTGCACCTACAAAGTGACAGCAGCCATCTCCACCGAAGGCAAAATCATGGAGCTTAACATGAAGCGCGTGCTACAGCAAGAGTAGACGCCGCTCCCCTACTCCTCTATCCTGGCCAGCGACGAAAGGAAACTGGTGAGAGTCTCCGAGGGATAATAACTGAAGTATCTCGCCGAATGGCGTGTACGCCGGATGAGGGCCGGAGAATTATCGTTAGGCGCAAAGAGCGACTCTTCGTCGGTGCTGCGCCATTCAGCCCTCAGGTTGAACAGCTCGTCGATGACTTTCTCAACATCACTCCCGGTGTCGGGATTCCAGAACGGAATCTCGGCACCGTCATTTTTCAGTATCTCCACCAACAGTGCACCGATAAGCTGGGCAATGGGGCGCAACTTCAGTCTTTCCATCCATTTCATGAGGCGCTCTGCCTCTATGCGCCCGTGCTGCCTGTTGAGAAAAACAGACAAGTCGGTAAGCTGCTTCAGAGATATGCCGTCAGAAAGAAGATAACGGGTGATGCGCACAATGAGCAACAGCAGGTTAAGCGTTGGAGGCACTGTCTCCAACCACGACCCATTGACAACTACGTATGCAGGAGCACTCCCACTTATCTCTTCGCTAATTATCTGCTGAAGGGTTCTGTTGAGCAGCACGTTGGTGAGCTGCTGCATCTGCCGGTGATGCTCCACCACTACGCCCTGCCAGCTGTATTTCAGGCTGTTGTGGCGTGTTTCTTCCTGCTCCGCACCATTTTCCTCTGCCCACGTTTCAGCTTCCTCCGCCTGCTGCTCCAAAGGGAAGAAGAAGTCCAGATCGCCAGGCGTGCGGTGCTGAGGGTTGGCATAGAAGGTGCTCATGGCCTGCCCCTTTACTATCATGTGGCGCCACCGATGCTGCTGGAATACTCCCGACAACTCGCTAAGGCGTATATTCAGCCGCTGGTTAGCGGCCTCCACGGCCTTAGCGGCATACTGCCACCTGGTCAGCTGGCTCTGGGGCATCTGGAAGAAAAACTGGTTACGGCAGTGCTGTATCCCGTCGTAGACGAGAGCCGTCACTCCGTGCATGACCGACAGTTGGTAGAGTCTGTTCCACTTCCACGCAGAAAGCGGCTCCAGAGTCTCCTCGCTGCCGAAAACCCCTGCGCGCAGCAGGCTGAAGAAATTACGCGATGTTACATCCATATACAATAGAGTTTTTTCAGTTACGAATAGCGCCGCGGATAGCGCAGCAGTATTGAGAGCATGGCAGCAATGCCGATGGCGAAAGGATAATACAAATATGGCAGCATGGCCACGGGGGACAGCTGCGCGAGGCCGGCAGCCATAAGCATTTGTGCACCGTATGGCAGCAGCCCCTGCGTGAAGCATGAGAAAGTGTCGAGTATAGAAGCTGCTTTGCGACTGTCCACACCGTAACGGCTACCTATCTGGTGGGCTATTCCGCCAACGGTGATAATGGCCACGGTGTTATTTGCCGTACACAGGTCGACCACAGCCACTAATGCGCCGATGGCCAGTTCTGCTCCACGCTTGCCGTTAACGCGGCGCGTCAGGTGCCCCATGATATAGTCTATTCCCCCACCCCGCTTTATCAGCTCAAGCATGCCGCCGGCCATCATCGTTACAATTATCAGTTCTCCCATTCCCATTATGCCGTCTCCCATAGACTTAAACCACCCGAACACATCGTACATGCCGGTAACAAGACCTATCAGCCCCGTAAGCACAATGCCAAGCACAAGTACCACCATGACGTTTATACCGAATATGGCACAGACAAGCACTGCCAGGTATGGGATGACCTTAACAAGCTCCACAGAGTCTATGGCTGCAGGAGCGTGTACTCCAGCCCCCAAAAACAAATAGACGCAAAGTACTACTATTGCTGCCGGCACCACGATGAACGAATTGACACGGAACTTGTCTGACAGGCGACACCCCTGAGTAGACGTTGCCGCTATGGTGGTATCGCTGATGAACGACAGGTTGTCGCCAAAGAACGAGCCTCCTACCACCACCGCAGCCATCATGGCCAGACTTGTGCCTGTCTCATCGGCCAGTCCTGATGCTATTGGCGTAAGGGCAACAATCGTCCCTACCGAAGTTCCAATGCTTAACGATATGAAGCATGCTGCAAGGAACAGCCCTGCCAAGAGCATCTGAGGCGGAAGAAGCGAAAGAGTAAGGTTCACGGTTGCATCTATGCTGCCCATAGCCTTCGCCGACGAGGCAAAAGCCCCGGCGAGCACAAATATCCAGATCATGAGCATCATCTGCTCTGACGATGCTCCACGCGAGAAAGCACTGATACGCTGGCTCATCGGCCTGCCTGTACTTATCATCACCGCATATACTGATGCCAACATGAAAGCCACAGTCAGAGGCACCTTGTAAAAGTCGCCAGCAATAATGCTGGTTATCAGGTACAACACAACAAACACCCCTAAGGGCGACAGTGCCATCACACCTTTCGTTACTTTTTTGCTTTGCGTCATCTCCGTAACATATCTTTCTCTAAAAGCAGAAATCTCAAACAACTGTATATCAGTAGTTTGAGATTCTGTGTGTGTCGACACTTGGATTCGGACCAAGGACCCCCACCATGTCAAGGTGATACTCTAACCAACTGAGCTATGCCGACAATTGCTCTTAAGCGTTGGCAAAAGTAGTAATAATTTGTGAGACTACAAGCAAAAGAGGTGCAGATATAACATTATTTAAGAAGTTAAGAAGCGTAAAGTTTGCACAAACACCATCATTATGTGCACAAAAAGCCTTTTTTTGTGCATTTTATTTTGTGGAATGACAGAAAAGCAGTACCTTTGCACCTGCTTTTAGGATAAGACTTTAAAGTTTTACACATTATTATATTATATGGCATTAAAAATTGTTGTTCTGGCCAAGCAAGTGCCAGACACCCGAAATGTGGGTAAGGACGCCATGACAGCCGAAGGAACGGTGAACCGCGCTGCCCTACCCGCCATCTTCAATCCAGAAGATTTGAACGCCTTGGAGCAGGCCCTTCGACTGAAGGAGCAGAACCCTGGCTCAACAGTAGGAATCCTCACGATGGGTCCTCCACGTGCAGGAGAAATTATCCGTCAGGGACTTTATCGCGGCGCTGACACAGGTTGGCTGCTTACCGACCGTCTGTTTGCCGGTGCCGACACCCTCGCTACTTCTTATGCTTTGGCTACAGCCATCAAGAAGATTGGCGATGTTGACATTGTGATTGGTGGCCGTCAGGCTATCGATGGCGACACCGCCCAGGTAGGTCCTCAGGTGGCTCAGAAGCTGGGCCTCAACCAGGTGACATACGCCGAGGAGATTCTTGACGTTCATGACGGGAAAACCGTCGTGCGCAGAGTGATCGACGGTGGCGTGGAGACCGTAGAGGCTCCCCTGCCCGTAGTGATTACCGTGAACGGAAGTGCCGCTCCCTGTCGCCCGCAGAACGCCAAGCTGGTGATGAAGTACAAGCGCGCCACCTGTCCGATGGAACGTCCTGCCGAGGGTACGGCCTATGACAACCTCTATGAGGAGCGTCCTTATCTGACACTGAACCAGTGGAGTGTGGCTGATGTTGATGGCGACGTGCAGCAGTGTGGTCTGAATGGCTCGCCCACGAAGGTAAAGGCCATCAAGAACATCGTGTTCCAAGCTAAGGAGTCGAAAACTTTGACGGCTTCTGATGCTGATATTGAGGGAATGATCAAAGAATTGTTGGAAGAAAAGATTATTGGATAAGAGATATGAATAATGTATTTGTTTATGTTGAGATAGAAGGTACACAGGTACAGGAAGTATCTCAGGAGCTGCTGACCAAGGGTCGCAAGCTCGCCAATACATTGGGTGTTGAGCTCCATGCCATTGTGGCTGGTACCGACATCAAGGGCAAGGTGGAGGATCAGATTCTGCCTTACGGTGTTGACAAGCTGTTTGTGTTCGATGCCAAGGACCTGTTCCCTTACACCTCTGCACCCCACACCGACATCCTCGTGAACCTCTTCAAGGAGGAGCAGCCGCAGATTTGTCTGATGGGTGCCACCGTGATTGGTCGTGACCTCGGCCCGCGTGTCAGCTCGTCGCTGACCAGCGGTCTGACGGCTGACTGCACAGAGTTGGAGATTGGCTCGTATGAGGACAAGAAGGAGGGTAAGGTCTATGAGAACCTGCTCTATCAGATTCGTCCTGCCTTTGGTGGTAACATTGTGGCTACCATCGTCAACCCCGACCATCGTCCTCAGATGGCTACCGTCCGTAGTGGCGTGATGCAGAAGGCTATTTACGAGGGCGACTGCAAGAAAGAGGTTGTCTATCCTGAGGTTTCTAAATATGTAAGCCCCGAGGCTTTCGTCGTGAAGGTGCTCGACCACCACGTGGAGGCTGCCAAGCACAACCTGAAGGGTGCGCCCATCGTGGTGGCCGGTGGTTACGGCATGGGTTCGAAGGAGAACTTCGACATGCTCTTCCAGTTGGCCAAGGTGCTGCATGGTGAGGTCGGTGGTAGCCGCGCCGCTGTCGATGCCGGCTGGCTCGACCACGACCGTCAGATTGGCCAGACGGGTGTCACCGTTCATCCGAAGGTGTATATCGCCTGCGGTATCTCTGGACAAATCCAGCACATCGCTGGTATGCAGGACTCAGGTATCATCATCAGCATTAACAGTGATCCTGATGCGCCCATCAACAAGATTGCCGACTATGTGATTGTTGGTACCGTTGAGGAGGTCGTTCCCAAGCTCATCAAGTATTATAAGCAGAACAGCAAGTAAATGAAAAAAGTATTCTTTTGGTTTATCGTCGCTCTCGTCTTGGTGCTTCCTTTGTATCTTTTAGATAAGCTGCCTAAAGGAGCCCTTGATCCTGCCATCATTTATGTCATTAGCGTTGTCTGGGGCACAATGATTGGCGCTTATACTTGGAACACAATAAAAAAAGAAAAAAAGAAATAATTATGGCAAACTATTATAGCGATCATCCTGAGATCGGGTTCTACTTGAACCACCCCCTGATGGCTCGTATCGTTGAGCTGAAAGAAAAGGGTTTCGCTGATGCGAAAGAATATGACTACGCCCCCGTTGACCTGGGCGATGCCATCGAGAACTACAAACAGATTCTCGACATCACTGGCGATGTGGCTGCCAACATTATCGAGCCAAACTCGGAGAGCGTCGACCTCGAAGGTCCGCACTTGGAGAACGGCCGCATGATCTATGCAAGCAAGACTTACGAGAACCTCGACGCTACCCGCAAGGCTGGTCTTTGGGGTGTCTCGATGCCTCGTCGTTACGGCGGTCTGAACCTGCCTAACGCTGTGTTCTCTATGCTCTCCGAGATGATTTCGGCTGCTGATGCCGGCTTCCAGAACATCTGGTCGTTGCAGAGTTGTATCGACACGCTCTATGAGTTCGGTAGCGAGGAGCAGCGCCAGAAGTATATCCCCCGCGTTTGTGCTGGTGAGGGTATGAGTATGGACCTGACGGAGCCGGACGCCGGTTCCGACCTGCAACGCGTGATGCTGAAAGCTACCTTCGACGAGAAGGAGAACTGTTGGCGTCTGAACGGTGTGAAGCGTTTCATCACCAATGGTGATAGCGACATCCACCTCGTACTGGCCCGCTCTGAAGAGGGCACCAAGGACGGCCGTGGTCTGTCAATGTTCATCTACGACAAGCGCCAGGGCGGCGTGAACGTTCGTCACATCGAGCATAAACTCGGTATCCACGGCTCACCCACCTGCGAGCTCACCTATAAGAACGCGAAGGCAGAACTCTGCGGCTCGACCCGTCTGGGACTCATCAAGTACGTGATGGCTCTGATGAACGGCGCCCGTCTGGGTATCGCCGCACAGTCAGTAGGTGTCGAGCAGGAGGCTTACAACGAAGGTTTGGCATACGCCAAGGAGCGTCAGCAGTTTGGTGACAAAATCATCAACTTCCCCGCTGTCTACGATATGCTCAGCCGCATGAAGGCCAAGCTCGATGCCGGCCGTTCGCTGCTCTACGAGACAGCCTGCTATGTCGACATTTACAAGTGTTTGGAAGATATTGCCCGCGACCGTGCCCTCACCGCTGAGGAGAAGCAGGAGCTGAAGAAGTACCAGCGTCTGGCCGACGCCTTCACGCCGCTGGCCAAGGGTATGAACTCGGAGTACGCCAACCAGAACGCCTACGACGCCATCTCCATCCACGGTGGCTCCGGCTTCATCATGGAGTACAAGAGCCAGCGCCTGTTCCGCGACGCCCGCATCTTCTCTATCTATGAGGGTACCACCCAGCTGCAGGTCGTTGCCGCCATCCGCTACATCACCAACGGCACGATGCTGAACAACATAAAGGATATTCTTGCTGCACTTCCTGAGAACGCAAACGCCGCTCTGAAGGCCCGCGTCGAGAAGCTCATACCCGTTTACGAGGATGCTCTCGCTGCCGTGAAGGCTCTCGAGAATCAGGACGCACATGACTTCCTCGCTCGCCGTCTCTACGACATGACCGCCGAGCTTGTGATGTCGCTGCTCATCATCCGCGATGCTGCCAAGGCACCTGAGCTGTTCGCCAAAAGTGCCCAGGTTTATGTCCGCATGACTGAGGAGGATGTGTACGGCAAGAGTGCTTACATCAAGGCCTTCCATGTTGAGGACTTGGCACACTTTAAGGCCGTAGAGCCATCCACAGAGGAAGAGGCGTAACGCCCAACACACATTCGCACCAACAATTCAGCCCTCCCGTTGTCTTCTGAAGAAGACGGGAGGGCTGAATTGTTCAATCATACCGCTCAGCTATTTCCTGATTGGGTAGATATACAGCAGGCACCACATCACTCCGGCGATGATGGCGGGGAAGATGGAGAATATTGCCCATATCATTCGGCTTACGGCGTCTGCATCGGTGATGGTAATGACGGTCTGTCCGTTGGCATCAGTGCCTGAGATGAAACCGGCAATGCCGAGCAGCAGGGCTACCAGCGAACCGCTGATGGCTGTTCCGAACTTCATGGCCATGGTGCCAGAAGAGAAGATAAGGCCGGTCGACGATGTGCCGTTCTTCTCTGTGGCGTAGTCGGACACATCGGCATACATCGACCATAGCAGTGGCGAGTAAATGCCTATGCCTATTGATGTGAGAATAACCACAGCCACCATCACCCATATATATGAGGGATTCATGGGCACGAAGAAATAGAGTACCGATGTGACCACACATATAACCGCCGCCCACATGAATGCCATGCGCTTGGAGCCTACCCACTTTGTGAACACCGGCGACACGCCGCCGAAGACCATGCAGGTGAGCTCGCCGAAAGTCATGAACACAGTATAGTTGATTATGAGTCCGCTGACGGTGACATCGCCGTGCATACAGTATTCGAACATATAGCCGGCCACGGCATAGCGGAAACCGTTGAAGAAGTTCATGCAAATGCCGATGAGGGTGAGGATAATCCACGGACGGTTGTGGAAAAGGTCGGCGAAGGGCTTCAGCGAGAACTTCTCGGCCCGCACCGGCTTCAGGCGCTCACGTGTAAGCAGTCCGCAAGCCAGTGTTCCTGCTGCGGCAACGACTCCGAAAAAAGCACCGAGAACGGCGTACTGATGCTGCTCGCTGCCGCCCACCAGCTTCTGCAGGTATGGGAACGAGAGCAGGGTGACGAACCCCATGGCGTAGGCACCAACCATGCGGAACGACGAGAACTGGTTCTTCTCATTGTCATCGGTGGTCATCACGCCGAGTAGTGAGCCATAGGGCACGTTGACGGCAGTGTAGACAACCATCATGAGCAGATAGAGCGTATAGGCCCAGATGCGCTTTCCCACTGGTCCGAGCTCCGGCGTATAGAGCAGCAGCGCGAAGATGAGTCCGAAGGGTATGGCACCAAAGATGAGCCACGGGCGGTAGGTGCCCCACCGCGACTGCGTGCGGTCGGCCAGCGTACCCATCATCGGGTCGGTGACCACGTCGAACAGTCGCGCTATCAACATGAGCGTTGCCGTGTCAGCCACCGTCAGGCCAAACACATTTGTGAAGAACAGGGGGAAGGCTATCGACATCACTTTCCAAGTGATGCCTCCCGCCGCAGCGTCGCCTAATGCATATCCTATTTTTTCTCTTAACTTTGCCATTGCCTTACATAATTACTTCAACAACATGTTTTCCTTGCTTGGCGGTGATGGTTGTCCCCTCCACGGGCGAACCGTCTACCACAATGCTCCTGACACCGCTCTCCCGTCCATCGGGATTCTTTACAGTAATCTCGAACTCCGCATCACGAAGCACTCTGCGCACCTTAAACTCCTTCATGGCTGAAGGTATGCACGGGTCTATCTCCAGTCCGTCGAAAGTGGGACGTATGCCAAGGATGTACTGTGTGATGGTGAGCCAGTTCCAGGCTGCCGTTCCCGTGAGCCACGAGTTCTTACCCTCGCCGGGCTTGGCAGCATCCTTGCCTGCCACCATCTGGCAGTAGACGTATGGTTCCACCTTGTGCAGCTGTTGGTCCTTTATCCATGCGGGACAAATCTTTGTGTAGTGCTCCCAGGCATCATTGCCTCTGCGTGCTACGGTCTCGCCTATGATTACCCAGGGGTTGTTGTGGCAGAAAATGCCGGCATTCTCCTTGTATCCAGCCGGATAAGTACTTATTTCGCCCATCTCCACATAGTACTTCGTGAAGGCAGGATTGTTGAGCACCATGCCGTGCTCACAGTCGAGGTATAACTTGCACGCGTCGAGGGCCTTGTCCACCATCCCTTCCTCAAGTCCTATGCCGGCCATGGTGCAGAATCCCTGGCTCTCGATGAAAATCTTTCCCTCCTCATTCTCGTTCGAGCCAATCTTGTTGCCGTAGAAGTCGTAGGCACGCAGATACCACTCACCGTCCCAGCCATGTTTCTTCACGGCCTCAACCATAGCGTCAATACACTTCTGGGCGCGCTCAGCCTCTGCTGCGTACGCTGGGGCATTGTCGCGGCAAAGCGAGGTGGCCAGATGGCTGCAAAGCTCCACATACTGCTTGCCGGTGAAGACAAAGAGTCCGGCAATCATCAGGCTCTCGGCCTTGCTGCCCTCGCTGTTGTTCTCTGTGGTCTGGAAGCTCTCGTTGGGGTCCCACGAGAAGCAGTTCAGGTTCAGGCAGTCGTTCCAGTCGGCGCGGCCTATAAGCGGCAGCATGTGCGGGCCAAGGTTCTCTACCACGTGGTTGAACGATATGCGCAGGTGCTCGAAGAGGCTCACCTCTGTGCCCGGCTCATTGTCCCAGGGCACCTTCTCGTCGAGAATAGAGAAGTCGCCCGTCTCCTTGATGTATGCCACAGTGCCGAAGATGAGCCAGCAGGGGTCGTCGTTGAACCCGCCGCCTATGTCGTTGTTGCCGCGCTTGGTCAACGGCTGGTACTGGTGATAGCAGCCTCCATCGGGGAACTGCGTAGAAGCAATGTCGATGATGCGCTGGCGGGCACGGCTCGGCACCTGATGGACAAAGCCCACCAAATCCTGATTAGAATCCCGGAAGCCCATGCCACGACCCACGCCGCTCTCGAAGAACGAGGCAGAGCGCGAGAAGCAGAAAGTAATCATACACTGGTACTGGTTCCAGATATTCACCATGCGATCCAGTCGCTCGTCGCCGCTCTTGACTGTGAACTTCGAGAGCAAGCCATCCCACATCTGTCGCAACTCCTCGAAGGCAGCATCGACAGCCTCCACCGAAGAGAAGCGGCTCACCACGGCATGGGCCTTCTCCTTATTAATAATAGTATGGTCAAGCTCGCCCAAGGATGTAATCAATCCTTCCTCACTGGGAGAGGAGCTTGGGGTGAGGCAGAACTTTTTCTCCTGTTCGTTCTCTGCATAGCCCAGCACAAAGATAAAGTCACGGCTCTCACCCGGCTGCAACTCTATCTCCACATAATGCGAGGCGATGGGGCTCCAGCCGTGGGCAACCGAATTGCGAGGTTTCCCGTCGGTCACGCACTGAGGGTTGGAGAAGTCATTGTACAGGCCGATGAACGACTCGCGGTCGGTGTCGTAGCCCTGCGCCTCGGCATTGGCAAGAGCGTAGTAGGCATAGTGGTTACGACGCTCCTTGTATTCGGTCTTGTGATAGATGACAGTCCCCCCCGAGGGCGAAAATGGTGCTTCAATCTCCACCTCTCCCGTCGACCAGTTGCGCTGGAAGTTCTCCATGTCGGTGGCTGCATTCCACAGACACCACTCGGTGAAGGAGAAGAGCTTCAGGTGCTTCACTTCATTGGTAGTATTAGTGAGAGTTAGCTTCTGCACCTCCGCCCATGTCTTCAGCGGCACGAAAAAGAGCACGCTGGCCTGCACACCATTCTTGCTTCCGGTGATGCGCGTGTAGTTCATGCCGTGGCGGCACTCATAGCTGTCGAGTGGTGTCTTGCAGGGTTTCCAGCCGGGACTCCACACAGTTCCACCGTCATTGACATAGAAATACCTTCCTCCGGCATCCATCGGCACGCCATTGTAGCGGTAGCGAGTGATGCGGCGGAACTTGGCATCCTTGTAGAAGTCGTAGCCGCCGGCGGTATTGGAAATAAGGCCGAAGAAATCCTCGTTGCCTAAATAGTTGATCCATGGGAACGGAGTAGCGGGGTCGGTGATGACATACTCTCGGTTCTTATCGTCGAAAAATCCAAAAGTCTTCATAATTCTTGCTGTCTGTTGCCGTTATTACGTTATTAGGTTTTATTAGTTAAGTAAGTGAACACAATTAGTTTATATTATTCGCAATGCAAGTCCCGAAGGGACGTAAAGATTACAGGCAGAGGTGGAACCCCTGCTAAACCAGGAATGCCAACGCAACCCCGAAGGGGTGGCAGAACGCCCTCAATGCGTAGCCAACGCCCTGAAAGGGCAAAAGCATAATGGACGAGGTAAAGCTTTTGCCCTTTCAGGGCGAGTTTACTCATCCCTTTGTACCCAGGGCGCTGCCCTGGGCTAAGTGCTTGTTGGCCTTTCAGGCCGTTTCTACACTGGGTTATCATCACTTGCGGAAGTTGAGTAATTATATCATGGTTCGTTTTTAGTCTGCAAAAATAACCAATATCTTAGAAATAGCGGTTTTGTTGGCTGCTAAAAAGGCTTAATTGCTGTTAAATGTCTCTAAGCAGCCTTGACACAGAAAGAGTCCCCCTCAGCAGCAAGGGTGCGCAGCACTCCCGAGCCCCATAGCCCAGGCTATATATATGTTTCAAGCAGGGCGTTAGCGCCGTGCCCGTTTACCCAGGGCGATGCCCTGGGCTATGTGCTCATTGGCCTTTCATGCCGTTTTCAACCGCACAGTACGCAAAATTTTTCGACCTGTGCGGTTGAAAGACGCTGAAAGCGTCTTTCAACCGCAGCCTTCATTTGTCCGCAGGTCCTTCGGACGCTACTGAGCGGAGACGCTTTCAGCGTCATTTCAACCGCACAGGTCGAAATTTTTCATAAAAATGGTGTGAAACATATAGGCCTCGTCCGTAGAGTGGCACTTTACGGAGCTAAAGTGGCACTTTTTTGAAATTAAGTGCCACTTTACGGTCGTAAAGTGCCACTCCTCATCCGGCATGTTCCACACGCCATTTCTTATGTAAAATTTTTTCGTGTCAGAGATGTCAGTAAAAAGTGTTATCTCGTACGCTCGCATGGATGCATGGAAAAACAGCCAGCCCCGGGAGCTTGATGCTTCCGAGGCTGGCTGTTTGTTGTATGTAGGGTTACTACTCGATGTAGACGAGAGCCTCGTCTTCCATCACGCTCTGCCCCACCTTCACGCATACGGCGCTCACCTTTCCAGACTTCTCTGCCTGCAGGTTATTGGCCATCTTCATGGCTTCGAGCACTATTACGTTGTCGCCAGCATTCACTTCCTGGCCCACCTCTACGAGTATGTCAGTGATGACTCCAGGCAACGGAGCCTTGATGGCAGTGCCTTTGCCGGCCGATGCCGTGGCAGCAGGCTCGCCCCCCTCGTTGGCTTCGGCGGCGTTTCTGATTACAGGCTTCTTCTTCTCCGGCTCTGCTGGTTTCTCCATTTCCACAGTGTACTCTTCACCGTTGACAGTAAGCGTAGCAATATTGTCGGTGATGTCGCCTACAACGACTTCGTATTTATTTCCGTTGATAGTATACTTATACTGGTTCATGACTCAAAATGTTTATGGATGTGCAGTCATTGATAGCGAGGCAAGGTTCCACATGGTGGTATGCTCGGCAATGGTAATCTTGCCAGTCTCTATGTCGTGGACGTTGTTGCCCATGTGCTCGTGCAGAGCAAGTGCAATGGCAGCATAAACTTCGTTATTACTCATAATCTTCGTTTTGATGGTTACGCAAAGACGCTAAGGCGCAAAGTTCTTTTCTTTGTGTCTTTGCGTCTTCGCGCAGAAAAATTACATGGGAATGTTACCGTGCTTCTTGGCTGGCAGGGCATCGCGCTTGGTAGCCAGCTGAGCCAGGCCGCGGCAGATGCGGAAGCGTGTGTTGCGCGGCTCAATGACATCGTCGATGTAGCCGTACTTAGCAGCCTGATATGGGTTGGCGAAGAGTTCGTTGTACTCGTCCTCCTTCTCGGCTATGAATGCCTTTACATCCTCGCCGGCCTCCTTCTTGGCCTTGGCTTCCTTGGCGTAGAGCACGGCGGCGGCACCAGAGGCGCCCATCACGGCAATCTCTGCTGAGGGCCATGCGTAGTTGAGGTCGGTGTGGAGCTGCTTCGAGCCCATCACGATGTGGCTGCCGCCGTAAGACTTGCGCAGGGTAACGGTAATCTTGGGCACCGTAGCCTCGCCGTAGGCGTAAAGCAGCTGTGCACCATGCAGGATTACTGCATTGTACTCCTGGCCTGTGCCTGGCAGGAATCCGGGAACGTCGACGAGCGATACGATGGGGATGTTGAAGGCGTCGCAGAAGCGCACGAAACGGGCGCCCTTACGGCTGGCATTCACGTCGAGCACGCCGGCATAGCATGTGGGCTGGTTGGCCACTATACCCACGGACTGTCCGTTGAACCTTGCAAAGCCCACGATAATGTTCTTGGCAAACTTGGGCTGAACCTCGAAGAACTCATGGTCGTCGGTGACAGCGGTTATCACCTTATACATATCGTATGCCTCGTTGGGGTTCTCAGGGATAATCTCGTTGAGTGAGTCTTCCAGGCGGTTGATGGGGTCGCTGCACTTGCGGCGCGGAGCCATCTCCATATTGTTGGAAGGAATGTAGGAGAGCAGTGTCTTGATCATCTCAAGTCCTTCCTCCTCGGTCTTTGCAGTGAAGTGGGTAACTCCAGACTTGGTAGAGTGTACGCTAGCTCCGCCAAGGTGTTCCTGGTCGATGTCCTCGCCGGTAACGGTCTTCACCACCTTCGGGCCTGTGAGGAACATGTATGAGGTGTTCTCCATCATCAGTGTGAAGTCGGTAAGTGCGGGGCTGTAGACGGCGCCGCCGGCGCAGGGGCCGAAGATGCCGCTTATCTGGGGTATGACGCCTGAGGCGAGTATGTTGCGCTCGAATATCTCGGCATATCCTGCCAGTGCGTTGATACCCTCCTGTATGCGGGCTCCACCCGAGTCGTTGATGCCAATGACAGGTGCTCCCATCTTCATGGCCATGTCCATGACCTTGCAAATCTTCTGGCTCATAGTCTCAGAGAGTGAGCCGGCGTGAACGGTGAAGTCCTGCGCGAAAATGAAGACCAGGCGGCCGTCGATGGTACCGCTTCCGGCCACTACGCCGTCGCCGGGGAACTGCTTCTTCTCCATGCCGAAGTTGTGGCAACGGTGCTCCTTGAACATGTCGTACTCCTCGAACGAACCTTCGTCGAGGAGCATGTCAATGCGCTCTCGAGCGGTGTACTTGCCGCGGTCGTGCTGTTTCTGAATGGCTTTCTCACCACCACCGAGGCGAGCCTGCTCGCGTTTCTCGATGAGTTGCTTGATTTTCTCTAATTGTTTGCTCATTGTTTTTGTCGTTTGTACGCAAAGACACAAAGACACAAAGTATTTTATGTTTTTGCCGTTCTCGTGCGTACTCGTTTGTTTATTCGTAATAATTGTTTACTTTCCTTTTTATTCCATTCTTTAAGACAGGAACATTAAAATTGATAAGTAGACCGACGCGTAGATTTGACAGTCTCAGATAGGTGACAGTTTGAATCTCATTAACAGGCTTAAGTGCTTCTACGGATTTCTGCTTAACAATAATTCTATCATCCACAAGCATATCTATTCTATAAGTCTTTCCTGTATTTTTTCCTTTATAGAATAAAGGCAAGTCTTTTTGTATTTCAACTTTGATACCCTTAGACTCCAATTCTATCCTAAGACACTCTTCATATACCGATTCAAGCAACCCAGGGCCCAACTCCTTGTGGACATCGATAGCAGCCCCGATAATGATATTGCTCACTTTTGTTTATGCGAAGATATTCTTCGTGCTCCATTTCTCACTTCGTGTCTTTGCGTCTTTGCGTACAACTAAATCACTCCGGGTGTTCGCACAACTCAGTGAGGATTCCGCATGTGGACTTCGGGTGCAGGAATGCGATGTTAAGCCCCTCGGCTCCCTTGCGAGGCTGCTGGTCGATGAGGCGTACACCCTTTTCCGAGACCTCGGCCAGTGCGTTGGCCACACCGTCCTCAACACAGAATGCCACATGGTGAACACCCTTGTTTCCCTTGTCCAGCCACTTCTGGATTGTGCTCTCCGGTGATGTCGGCTCCAGGAGTTCCAGCTTAACCTCACCACAGCGAAGGAAGGCGGTCTTCACCTTCTGGTCTTCTACTACTTCTGTTGCATAACACTCCAAGCCCAGTACCTCAGTGAAGTAGGGCAAGCTCTCTTCGATGCTCTGGACAGCTATGCCCAGATGCTCAATGTGTGAAATCTTCATGTTTAAAATGTTTAAGCAAAAAAATGTGGGGGCAAAGTTACTAATTATTTCCTTTACAGCAAAATATTTGGGCAATTTTCCGCCAACAAAAAAAATAAATTGGAAAATGTTTTGTTAATTCACTGGAATGTAGTAACTTTGCAGCCGATTTTCAAAAAACAGTTGATGAAGAATGACAAAATAAAGAACCAGTACCGCGTTAATGAACAGATACGCGTACGCGAAGTCCGCATAGTTAGCGAAGGCGGCTCGATAGTGATGCCTACACGCCAGGCACTCGACATGGCGCGCGAACAGGGAATAGATCTCGTGGAGATTTCGCCCAATGCCAACCCGCCCGTTTGTCGCATCATCGACTATTCTAAGTTCCTCTACCAGCAAAAGAAGCGTGCCAAGGAAATGAAGGCAAAGCAGGTAAAGGTGGAGGTGAAGGAAATCCGCTTCGGCCCGCAGACCGACGAGCACGACTACCAGTTCAAGCTGAAGCACGCCAAGGAGTTTCTTGAAGAGGGCAACAAGGTGCGTGCCTACGTGTTCTTCCGCGGACGCAGCATCCTGTTCAAGGAGCAGGGAGAAGTGCTGCTCTTGCGCTTTGCCAATGACTTGGAAGACTATGGCAAGGTGGAATCAATGCCGTCGCTCGAAGGCAAGAAGATGTTCCTCTACATGGCGCCAAAGAAAACGAGCGTCACCAAGAAGAGCCAGCAGGCCCGCGACCGTGAAGCCGCTGCCGCCGACGCCAAGGCCGCAGGCAAACAGCCCCAGGCGCCATCTGCCGCAGACATTGACGTGGAGTCTCCTGCCAATGGCGGTTTGCTTGCCAACGCCAAGATAAGCGCCGAGGCACTTAAGAAGCTCACTGAGACTGAAGAGGAATAGAGACAGAGAAGAAGATATAGGTGCGCTGCGCCCGGTATATGCGTTGCCACCGCTTTTATTATTATAAAGTACAAATTTAAAAAGTTAGAAAAAAATGCCAAAAGTAAAGACAAACTCCGGAGCGAAGAAGAGGTTCTCGTTCACCGGAACAGGTAAGGTCAAGAGACATCACGCTTACCACAGCCACATCCTGACCAAGAAGACCAAGAAGCAGAAGCGCAACTTGGTAGGTGCTACCATCGTTGATAAGAGTAACATGAAACAGGTTCGCGACCTGCTGTGTCTCCGCTAAACCTATTGTCGAACATTTAAAGAACTAAGAAATTATGCCAAGATCAGTTAATCACGTCGCATCAAGAGCAAAGCGCAAGAGAATTTTGAAGCTCACCCGTGGCTACTTTGGAGCTCGTAAGAATGTTTGGACAGTAGCCAAGAACACATGGGAAAAGGGTCTTACCTATGCCTATCGTGACCGCCGCAACAAGAAGCGCAACTTCCGCGCACTGTGGATACAGCGTATCAACGCTGCCGCAAGAATCAACGGCATGAGCTACTCGCAGTTCATGGGCGCACTGAGCAAGGCTGGAATAGAGATTAACCGCAAGGTGCTCGCCGACCTCGCCATGAACAACCCTCAGGCTTTCGCAGCCATTGTTGAGAAGGTAAAGTAGTATTCGGAACTTAATAGTACGATAATGAGAGTAAGGGTTGCGCCTTTGGTGCAACCCTTATTAAATATAACGACAGAGGTGATGACAGTGAAAAACATGAGGACTGTAGTGCTGGCAGTGGCTTTGCTACTGGCGCAGACAGTAATGGGCGGGCGCCCGAAAGTGGCACTGGTGCTTAGCGGAGGCGGAGCGAAAGGCGCCGCCGAGGTGGGGGCGCTGAAAGTTATCGAGCGTGCAGGAATACCCATCGACATTGTTGTGGGAACAAGCATTGGCTCCATCGTTGGAGGGCTGTACTGCTGTGGATATACGCCTGAGCAGCTCGACACCATGTTCCGCACCCAGGAGTGGCTGTCGCTGCTCACCGACCGCAACCATCAGTTTGCCAACCAGCCCTACGTGGTACACAACAGCGTCACATACATCTTCGGCTTCCCCGTCATGGACAAGAACAGCAGTTCCTTCGGCATGATGCGCGGAGAAAAGATAGAACATCTGCTCGACTCAATGTCTGGCAGGAAAAAGGAATTGTCGTTCGACTCACTATGCATACCTTTCCGCTGCGTGGCCGTAGACATTAAATCCACCAAAGAACACGTGCTCTCAAAAGGGAAGCTGTCGAAAGCCATGCGGGCCTCGATGGCAATACCGGGGATTTTCAAGCCCGTGGAAATCGGAGACTTGTCGCTCGTAGACGGCGGCATGCTCAACAACCTGCCCACCGACGTAGCCAAGCGCATGGGTGCCGACGTGATCATAGCCATCGACCTTCAGCAGACGAAGCAGAAAGAGAAGGATTTCTCACTTAAAGACCAGTTCGGCATAGGGGGAATACTCGACTGGATAGTGTCGCGCCCAGACGTCAAGAAGTATCACCAGAACGTCAAGCTTGCCGACATCTACATCAATCCGTCGCTGCCCGACTACGATGCCTCAAGCTTCGGCAACAAGAAGGCAGAGCGCATGATGCTAATAGGCGAGAAAGCAGCCATGAAGCAGTGGGACAAGCTGATGGCACTGAAGCAGAGATTCCTGAAAGCCCTCTGAGGCTATGGCGGCAGAGGAGAAAATAGGACTGGCCATAAGCGGCGGCGGAGCACGAGGTGCCGCTGCCATTGGAGTGCTACGGGTGCTTGAGCGCGCAGGAATACGCCCAGACTGCGTGGCAGGCACCAGCGCAGGAGCCATAGTGGGAGCACTCTACTGTTGTGGCTACAGCGCTGACAAGCTGGCAGACATCTACTGCAGCCAGAACTGGAGTCGGCTAATCCGGCGCAGAAGCTTCACCGATGTGTTTGACAACCTGACAGGCAATAGTAAGTCCATAGACTTCGACACACTCCCCATACCTTTTCGCTGCGTGGCTACACGCCTCTCAGACTATAGCGAGCAGGTGCTCTCAAAGGGGCGCCTGTCAGAGTGCGTGGCAGCCTCGGCGGCCATGCCCGTGCTGTTTCCCCCGGTAACTATAGGTGGTGAGCGTCTGGCCGACGGCGGCATGGTCAACAACTTGCCCACCGACGTGGTGGCCAGGATGGGAGCCACCGTCATCATTGCCATCGACCTTCAACAGATAACCTTCTGGCAGACCCGATTCTCACTGAAAGACACCATCGGCATCGGGGGCATACTGCACTGGGCAGTATCTCACCCTGAGGTGCAGCGCTACCGCAGAAACATCCGTAGCGCAGACATCTACATCAAGCCCCCGCTACGGGCTATCGACGGCTACCTGTTCAGCAATAGCCGCTGCCGCCGCATGGTTGAGATAGGCGAACGTTTATGAATCACGTCTGGAATCGGATGTAAGCCCTGTCGTCGAAAGAGTTGTTGTTTTTCAAGAATGCCTTGGTGGCCTTGAAGCCGCCAATATTCAAGGGGTCGGAAGCCCGCTGTTCAGCCAGCCGCGCCTCCGACTCCTCCAGTGTGGGGCAAAGCACAGGATAGCCATCGGAAGCCAGAACCAGCTCCCAGGGCTTGAAGTCGAGGGTGTAGACAGGCACGAACTGCTCGGCAATCTTGAAACCGTCGATCACGGCAAAAGTCTTGTTCTGCTGCTTCATGGTTTCGAGCAATGTAGGTATGATAACCTCACGTGCCGGGTCGCTCTGAAGCTGCTCGTTCTGGCTTACCCCCTGAGCCAGCAATTCTCTCACCCTTGCTGCCCTCATCTCTGCCAGCTGCTTCTCGTAAGGCTTGGGATTGTCGTACAGCTCGCCGCCTGCTAAACACTGGCAGTCGCCCACCATCCACACTTCGCGCCGTCGCCGGCTGTAGATTATTGCCGAGGCTGTCAGCCTCTCCTCAGGATGATCCACAAGACGCTGTATGCGGCTCTTGGGAGTGAGGAAGGGCAGCAGTGGGTAGCGGTAGTGGCGATAGATGTAAGCAGTGACCCCACGGCAGAAATCATGGCAGCTTGCAGAGGGCGGCATCCGACGGACATACCGGCTGATGAGCTTCATGGCATAGCGCCCATTGCTCATCCACGGGCAATGGCGACGGCTGGTTTTCGACGTGGAGCCGTCTATTACGGCCACGAAGTTGTCAGTGACGACGATTCCGTCCTCGCTTTTCTTCGCGGGGTTTTTCGCTATTATGCTTTGCTCTATGATGCGCATGGTCTTGTGGAGGATTGTAGTGATGGGGCTGCTGAGGCTTATTGGGCTTATGAGTCCCATTGGCCCCATTGGCCCTATTGGCCTCATTGGAGGCCGGAAACTGGGAGCCGAAGAGGCGGGAGATGAGGTCTGGGCGGCCTATACGCCTCAGGCTCTGCTCTATGCCTCGCCGCTCCTCCGGTTTGTACCAGAAGAAATACTGCCGCTGCGCCAGCTTGTCGCGCTGGGTTCTTGCACTGAAGACAGGCTCCATAGTGTAAGGGTCGTAGCCGGTGTACCACATTTCGGTGGCCACGGTCATGGGCGTTGGAGTGAAGTCTTGCACCTGCTCTAAGTGGAAGTCGAGTTGCTTGGTGATAACAGCCAGCTCGGCCATATCCTCCTCCTTGCATCCCGGATGGCTGCTTATGAAATATGGTATGAGCTGCTGGTGCAGGTTCTCCTCGCGGTTTATGCGGTCGAATATCTGCTTGAACTCACGGAACTGCTGGAACGACGGTTTGCGCATGAGCCTCAGCACATTGTCGCTGGTATGCTCTGGCGCCACCTTCAGCCTTCCGCTCACGTGTCTTGCAATTAGTTCGCGGGTGTACTCATCGGTGCTCTTCCTTGCGGCCTCATCCTTGCTGCGGTGCAGCAGCAGGTCGTAGCGCACGCCACTGCCTATGAAGCTCTTCTTTATGCCCGGCAGAGCGTCGACGGCATGGTAAATGTCGAGCAGCGCCCTGTGGTCAGTGTCGAGGTTAGGGCATATCTGAGGATTGATGCAGCTTGGCCGCCGGCACTTCTCACAGACGTTAACATTGCGGCCCTTCATGCCGTACATGTTTGCCGAGGGGCCTCCAAGGTCCGACAAGTACCCCTTGAAGTCTGGCATCTCCGTGAGCTTCTTCACCTCTTTTAATATGCTCTCCTTCGAGCGGCAGGCAATGAACTTCCCCTGATGTGCTGAAATGGTGCAGAAAGCGCAGCCGCCAAAGCATCCGCGGTGTATGTTTACCGAGAACTTTATCATCTCGTAGGCTGGTATGCGCTTACCCTTGTACTTGGGGTGTGGCAGGCGCGTGTATAGCAGGTCGAACGACGCATCGAGTTCGGCAGTGGTCATTGGCGGGAAGGGCGGGTTTACCACGGCATAGCAGCCTTCGACGGCCTGTATGAGCCTCTTGGCATGAATCATGTTCGACTGCTCCTCAATGTGGCGGAAGTTCTCTGCCTGTGCCCTCTTGTCGCGCAGGCACTCCTCATGCGAGTGCAGAACGATGTCGCCCGTGCCTATTCCTCCCGGAATGTCGTCGCGACGAGCAAGGTAAACCGTCTGCGGCAAGTCGCGCACAGCGTCTATAGGCTCTCCACCGGCCAGCCGTCCGGCAAGTGCAACTATAGCCTTCTCGCCCATGCCGTAGACAATGATATCGGCGCCGGAGTCGCACAGTATGCACCGGCGCAGCTGGTCTTGCCAGTAGTCGTAGTGGGTGAGCCTGCGCAACGATGCCTCAATGCCCCCAAGCACTACAGGCACATCGGGGAACAGCTGTTTCAGTATGCGCGTGTATACAATAGTGGGGTATTCGGGGCGCATGTCGTGGCGACCATCGGGACTGTAGGCGTCCTCCGACCTTAGACGGCGGTTGGCGGTGTACTTGTTAACCATCGAGTCCATACATCCCGGAGAGATGCCAAAGAAGAGGCGCGGTCGCCCCAGCTTCTTGAAGTCGCGGTAGTCGCCGTGCCAGTCTGGCTGCGGCACAATGGCCACCTTAAACCCTGCCGCTTCAAGCGTGCGCCCGATGACAGCAGCTCCGAAAGCAGGATGATCTACGTATGCATCGGCTGTGAAGAGTATCACGTCAAGCCCGTCCCACCCCTTCAGTTCCAACTCCTTCTTGGTAGTTGGCAGGAAGTCACTCAACAGAGCCATCAATTGAACGGCGTTCCCTGGAAGGCACGTGTGGTCATTCCCAAATCGTTGTTGGCGCGGTTCTTCCAGTTTATGTATAGCAGCACAAGCTGCTGCAGGCCATAGGCCTTCATGTTGGGATGGTAAATAACGTCGAGGCAGATGTCGAGCAGCCGCTTGTCTCTTCCCGTCTCCGACTCCAGCATGGAGCGGACGTTCAGTTTGAGCTTGTCGAGCACTCCCTCGTCTACGTACCCGTTAGAATCGATAAGATCTCTGAACAGCTGATAGTCGTCAATGGTCTTCAGGTGTTCTTCTGTAATCTCAATGCTTCGTGTGCCAGAAGCGTTGGTTTGGATTTTTGTCATAGCAGTTTGACTTTTGGTTATTGAATAAGGAATTTCAGTATCTCTTTCATCACCGCCTGCTGCTGCCCCTCATCCTTGATACACTCAAAGGGGAACCCAAGTGCAATAGAGCGGAAGTTGTTGCTGCTGTAGGCCACGGCGGCGCTGCTGCCGCCGGCATAGGTCATTGCCGTGGTGGCGCCGACTGTTGGCTGCACAATATCGGGCCACTGGGCGGCATAGTGGTGCTCGTTTAGATTGCGGTAGAAGTCGAACGTCCGGCTCATGCCGCTCACAGTCTCGCTCTGTGAGGAGTCCTTGCCTCCAGAGCCGCACTTCAGCACCTGTGCCATGAACTGCCGCTCGCTGTCAGCAATCATGTCGCTGGCTATATTGGCTCCGCTCACCATCAGTGCCCCACCCTTGGCGGCATAGTCGTACAGCAGCCTTTGCATAGCTGGTGTAAAGGTCTTGTACTTTATCAGACTATGGCCGTCGTTACACTCCAGGCCCAAGATGATGTCGACCATGTGGTAACGATCCAACGGTAATGCCCCGCCGTCAAGCCATTCGCGCGAACAGCTCACGATATTGTATTCTCCAGCAGCCTTTATGGCAGTGGCGTGTGTGCGTATGTAGTTGAAGTCGTTGCCGCCAATGAACATACCGGCAAGCTCTGTTTCGCCGTAACCCAGTCCGCTCTCGTCTTCGCGCCCCACATGGTTGCGGTTGAACACCAGCTGGTGTCCGGCCCATCCTGCCGTACGGCCATAGGTCACCCCTGCGTCGGCTGCTATGTTGAAGCCCTGCAGCGAGTCGTTGTCGATGACGGCCGGCGACGACAGCCTGTGGAAGCCGTTGACTATAAGTATGGTCTTGGCAGCTCGCGGCTCGTAGCACGCCGACACCACTTCTGTGGGGAACGAACAGCCGCCCTTGTTAGTAGCCACCACCCGGAACGAGTAGAGCACTCCCGGCTCCAGCTTCAACGAATAACTGCTGTTGCGCACGAAGGTGCCGTTGTCGAAGCCTGCGCTGCCCGTGGCTGTGTAGACCACGAAGGCGGTAGCCTCTGCGTCGCGCTCCTGCGGATCATTGGTTGCTGTCCAGGTGAGGCGGGCTTCACCCTTGCGCCCTAACTCCACCTTTATGTTCTGCGGGGCCAAGGGAGCTATCTCGTAGTGGCGCTCGCCATGCATGTTGCAGACATAGTGAAGCAAGGTCTTGTATATTGAGCGTGCCAGTGTGAACTTGAAGTCGGGGTCCTGACCGTAGCGCATGTCTGGGAAGTTCTGGTGCGACAGCGTCTCGAAGATGGCGCTGGGCACCTCCGGCAAACGGGTCTCCGAGTAGTTGCGGTCGTAGAGTTGCCGCACCACCCAGTTCCCGTAGCGGGCTTTCAAGTCGCGGGAGGCATTGTTAAGCAAGCTTGATGCCAGCACTCCTGAAGCAGCGCGCGACAGTCCGGAGCGGAAGTGTGTGGAGCCGTTCTTCTCTGTGGTATATATTCCCAATGAGCCAAAAATGGAGCGGCCGTCGGGAGCATAGCCCGCATCGCTGTGTACGGCCAGCGACAGCTCAAGTGGCACTCTCAGGCCCACGGTGTCAGGGAAATAGCATGAGCCGCCCGCCACGTAGTTCAGCGAGTGTGAGCGGGTGTTGATGTCATCCTTGTAGTCGTTTTGGTGTACGTAGAGACTGTATGGCATACCCATCCACTGTGTGCTGTAGCGCGCACCCTCAAGGCACCTCGGCAGTCCGCTCACTTCTCCGCCACGCTCAATGTTGCCCATGCCGCCGCCAAAGCGCACAGCATCGGCAGTCACCACGCCGTGGTGGCGGCTGCGGTTGGTCAGTGTAACGCGGTTATACTGGTTGCAGCCTTTGTCGAAGTCGAAGGTCCCTAAATAGACCCAGGTAGAGCCACCCATCAGCTGGTTGACGTGGAACTCTGTCTTCTGCCCCTTGTGCCATACTGTATAGTTGGCATCGTCAATACCGTCGTCAACCGTCTGGTAGCTCACGTACACGGCATACCGCCCGGCTTCAGGCAGGTTGGGCTGATAGCTTATCTGGCTGTACTTCGACTTGCTGCTTGTGGTCCTGGCCTGACGTGCGGTGCCTGCAGTGAAAGGGTTCTCGCCATCGTAGTACTTACCGCCATGCACGGCGAAGCCCGGCCTTGGAGCATCAGTCCAAGGGTACTTTATGTCCGATTCTATATAGTTAATCAGCCGCGTGTGGTCATCGTTGTCGACAATCACCTCGTGGCGCTGCCAGTCGCGTTCACGCGGTGTGAAGACAACGGCTCCCGCATTCTCAAGCATGGGTATAAGGTAGGGCACCACGATGGTCTGAGTGTACAAGTCCTCGTTGGTGCAGAAGAGTGTGGGGCGCTGCCACTGCCAGCCTCCCTTCTCAGCGTCGTAGTAGCGGCCGTGGCTGGCCCAAATGGCTATGTGCCTGCCGTCGAGACCCTTAGTAACCTTGTAGGGCTTCGACACATTCTTTACCCAAGGTTCGCCGTCATAGTCTCTGCCGCCCCATGACTGGGCATGTACCCTCATCACACTGAGCACCGTGAACACTACGGTCAATAATCTGACAAACCTTGCACCTTTCATTATTATATAGAGAAGTTTTCGGGCTTCTTGCCGCGGAAGTCCTTGAAGTACTGCTTTATCTCGTTCATCTGCTGCTCCAGATTGCCGTCGGGAATGATGGTCTTGGTGCACTGGATAAGCCGACGCTCATAGTCCAGGCCGTAGAGCAGTATGGGTATGCCTGCCTTCAAAGCAATGTAGTAGAAACCCTTCTTCCATTCCTTGGCTGTCGAGCGCGTGCCCTCGGGCGTTATGCATAGGTGGAATTCGCTGGCTGCCTTGGCAGTCTCAGCCATGGCGTCTGTCATGCTCGTCTTCTTCTGCCTGTAAACAGGTATTCCGCCAAGATGGCGGAAAAGCATGCCCAAAGGCCAGAAGAACCACTCTTTCTTCATCAAGAAGTTGCTCTTCATACCTTCGGCGCCCACGTAAATCTGCCCCATAAGGAAGTCCCAGTTGCTGGTGTGCGGAGCCAGACATATTATATACTTGTCGGGGTGTGGCTCCGTCACATCCTTTTTCCACCCCATCTTGCGGTAAAGCAGCCAGCTGCAAAACGTTCGCCACATCGCCATCTCTGTTGATTAGAGGAGATTGTTAATGTTAATGATAATGTCGTCTACCTCTGCATTGAACTTTTCACGCAGATCTCTGTAATAGTCGGAGGCCTTCATGCCAGGCTCCGGATGACCAACCCTGCTAACGAAGTTACTCTGCATCTTGATAATACGGAACAGCACAGCATCGCTATTGTCTTTGTTCTTCGATGGGCCATAAAGCGATGCGGCTACGCACTCTGCAAAGAGGTCTGCGCAGATAAGGTTGATTGCACGTTTTAATGTTCTCTTGTTTGCCATATTTAATCCCCGTTTATTGGTTGATAGGGCAAAGATACAACATTTTCCCCATACTTCCAAATTTTTCCCAAACATTTTTCAGAGAAAATTGTTAGGTGAGCATGGTTTGTACACCCGTAGGGAATCGAACCCTAATCTGAAGAACCGGAATCTTCCATTCTATCCATTGAACTACGGGTGCTCCTATCTCGGATACGGGTGCAAAGTTACTACAATAAAACGAGAAACAAGAAGAAGCGGTGATATAATTAATTTCTTTTAAGGATTGCCCTTTTGGCGCAAATAGTTAGCAAAAGTCAAGAAAAACTTACATATTGCAAAATTATTTCACGTTTTCCATTGCATTTTAATTTTTATTCTGTAACTTTGCGCCCTGAATCGTAAAAACCGAAACAAATATGAGTAACATCATCAAGCCCATCAACTATAAGGCTCTGCTCGACATGAAGCAGACCGAGCAGGGCATCAAACTTATCAAGGAGTTTTTCCAGCAAAACCTTTCCACTGAATTGCGGCTACGCCGCGTTACAGCCCCACTCTTCGTGCTGAAGGGGCTGGGCATCAATGACGACCTGAACGGCGTGGAGCGCGCCGTCACCTTCCCAATCAAGGATCTGGGCGACGCACAGGCCGAGGTGGTCCACTCCCTGGCAAAGTGGAAGAGGCTGTCACTGTCCGAATACAGCATAGAGCCGGGCTACGGCATATACACCGACATGAACGCCATACGCGCCGACGAGGAGCTGGACAACCTGCACTCACTTTACGTGGACCAGTGGGACTGGGAGGCCGTCATACGCCGTGAGGACCGCACGGTGAGATTCCTGAAAAACGTGGTGGAGCGCATTTATGCTGCAATACGCCGTACGGAATATCTGGTGTGCGAGACCTATCCACAGGTGAAGCCTTTCCTGCCGGAGAAAATTCACTTCATCCACGCCGAAGAGCTGTTGCGCATGTACCCCGACAAGACTCCCAAGGAGCGCGAGGATGCCATCTGCGAGGCTTACGGAGCCGTGTTCATCATAGGCATCGGCGGCAAACTGGCCAACGGCGAGAAGCACGACGGCCGCGCTCCCGACTACGACGACTGGTCAACGGTGGCCGAGGACGGACGCTGCGGGCTTAACGGCGACATCCTGATATGGTATCCGGTGCTGAGACGTTCCTTCGAACTGTCATCGATGGGAATACGCGTCGACAAGGAGTCGCTCTTACGACAGCTGAAGATTGAGGGTATGGAAGACCGCGAGCAGCTGTTCTTCCACAAGCAACTGCTCAACGACAAGCTGCCTCTCTCAATAGGCGGTGGCATAGGACAGAGCAGACTTTGCATGGTGCTGCTGCACAAGGCCCACATCGGTGAGATACAGGCTTCAATATGGCCCGACGAAATGAGAAAGGAATGCCGCAAGCTCGGCATGCCGCTTATATAATTTTAAGCAGAGTGCTTTCCACTGTGATTTTTACTTTCCGGGGGTCGACACGCCCCCCGGCATCCTATTGAGAGGAGACGCTCTCAGCGTCTTTTCAACCGCAGGTCGTATATTTTCGTGCTGTGCGGTTGAACTGCAGTATGACCGCAACGCGGTCACCTCTCAATAACCGGGTGGTGCGAAGCACCCCCGGAGAAGCTGAGGGGAGGACAACGACCCTAAAGGGGTCGCCCAATACTGCTGCTGGGGCACTCTTTCAGAGTGCATTCCGCAGCTTTCATTTGTCCGCTGGTCCTTCGGACACTACGGTTACTGAGCGAAGACGCTCTCAGCGTCTTTTCAACCGCAGGTCGTATATTTTCCAAGTTATTTTTTTAGTTACTAAGCGTAAACAAGGCCATAGAAGAAACATTAGAATTAGCAAAGAAAACCTTATTCCAGAACTCTCCTGAGGAGAGAAATTAAGGAAAAAAGGCCGAAAAGGTATTTTTTTTGTTGAAAAATTCGTCTTTTTCAGATTTTATTCATATCTTTGCAAATCAATTCTCTTAAGACATCGATTCTATGGCTAAACTAAACAACCACCTCGTGATTATGGCTGGCGGCGTAGGCAGCCGCTTTTGGCCTATGAGCACCGCTGAGCGCCCTAAACAGTTCATCGACGTGATGGGAGTTGGCAAAACACTGCTACAGCTCACCGTGGAACGCTTCGGCAATCTCATACCGGCAGAGAATGTTTGGGTAGTAACCAATAAGGACTATGCTGAGACAGTTAAGGAGCAGCTACCCAACGTACCCGCAGGAAACATACTCTGCGAGCCATGCCGTAGAAACACGGCTCCATGCATAGCCTACGTGAGCTGGCGCATAAAGAGCAAGGACTCGAAGGCGAACATTGTGGTGACGCCAAGCGACCATGTGGTAATGAACACTCCTGAGTTCCAGAGGGTTATAAGAGAGTGCATGCTCTTTACCAGCGAGAGCGACGCCATAGTAACCCTCGGCATGAAGCCAAACCGCCCTGAAACGGGCTACGGATACATACAGGGCGACCTGTCGGCAAGCACGCTGCGAAACAAGGAGATATTCCGCGTTGACAGTTTCCACGAGAAGCCTGACCTGCAAACGGCGCAGCAATACATCAAGAACAACAGCTTCTTCTGGAATGCAGGCATCTTCATCTGGAACGTGCATACCATAGTCAACGCATTCCGCATGTACCAGCCAATGCTGGCCAAGACATTCGAATCGATGAACAGCATCTACGGCACCGACAAGGAGCAGGAAGTGGTAAATGAGGTGTTCCCCGAATGCCAGAACATATCCGTTGACTATGCCATAATGGAAAAAGCCGAGGAAATCTACGTATGCCCGGCCGACTTCGGGTGGAGCGACCTCGGCACTTGGGGGTCGCTGCTTCAGCAAAGCCACAAGGACCTCTACGGTAACGCCCTAATAGGACCGGACATTGCCATGTTCGAAAGCCACAACTGCATTGTACACACCACCCAGGAGAAGCGAGTGGTGGTGCAGGGACTTGACGGCTACATTGTTGCAGAGAATAACGACACCTTATTAATATGTAAGCTCTCTGAAGAGCAGAGAATAAAACAATTCAGTGAGAGAAAATGACAAAGACAGCACTTATAACTGGCATCACAGGTCAGGACGGATCATATCTGGCCGAGTTTCTAATTGACAAAGGCTACGAGGTGCACGGCCTTATGCGCCGCTCATCGTCGTTCAACACGGGGCGCATTGAGCACTTGTACCTTGATGAGTGGGTACGCGACATGAAGAAGAAGCGGCTCGTAAACCTGCACTGGGCCGACATGACCGACTCCTCGTCGCTCATCCGCATCATATCCAAGGTCCGCCCCGACGAAATATACAACCTTGCAGCGCAAAGCCACGTCAAGGTGTCGTTCGACGTGCCTGAGTACACCGCAGACACCGACGCCAACGGCGTGCTGCGACTGCTGGAGGCTGTGCGCATTGCCGGCCTGGCAGACACCTGCCGCATATACCAGGCATCCACCAGCGAGCTTTACGGCAAGGTACAGGAGGTGCCGCAGTCGGAGACAACCCCCTTCTACCCCCGCTCACCCTACGCCGTGGCCAAGCTCTACGGCTTCTGGATTATGAAGAACTACCGCGAGTCATACGGTATGTTCTGCTGCAACGGAATACTCTTCAACCACGAGAGCGAACGCCGCGGCGAGACTTTCGTAACCCGCAAAATCACACTGGCTGCGGCGCGAATAGCACAGGGCTACCAAGACAAGCTCTACTTAGGCAACCTAAACTCGCTTCGCGACTGGGGTTATGCCAAGGACTACATTGAGTGCATGTGGCTAATACTGCAGCAGCCAGAGCCGGATGACTTTGTGATAGCCACCGGCGAATACCACACCGTTCGCGAGTTCTGCACACTTGCATTCCACGAAGCAGGCATAGACCTTGAGTGGCGCGGCGACGGCATCGACGAGAAAGGCTATGACAAGAGCACAGGCCGAGCACTGGTAGAGGTTGACCCCAAGTACTTCCGGCCAGCAGAGGTTGACCAGCTCTTGGGCAATCCTGCCAAGGCCAAGGCGCAGTTAGGATGGAACCCGCAAAAGACAAGCTTCGAGAACCTGGTGAAAATCATGGTAAACCACGACATGAAGTTTGTCAGGAAGCTGTTCCTGAAAGCATAGATGGATGAGCAGTAGCCAGACAACAATGTTTAACTAAACAATCCGATAATTATGAAAAAAAAGTTTCTACTTTGGTGCCTCTGCATAGTTGCACTGACATCTTGCGAGAAGGTGGTGATGGACGTTCAGCAGACGGACGTGCTGGAGAATTCAACAGCCGAAGGCGTTACTGTCAAGCTCCACGTAGCACAGTTAGAGAACCAGATGACCGTCAGCTCCACACGAGCACTGGTCGACGTGTCCGACGCATGCGAGCGTCTGAACTTCGTGGTCTTCAACAACGGGACAAAGGTAAAGAGCATATCGCAGAAGGCCGGCGACGAGGGCTTCGGCACGGTGAGCATGACCCTGCAGACGGGCACCTACCAGCTGATGGTACTTGCCCACAGCGGAAAGGCCAACCCCACCCTGTCCAACCCGGAGAAGGTTCAGTTCGACAATACCGGCACAAGCTATTCCGACACCTTCTATTACTATGGCGACCTTGTGGTTAACGAGGCCGACGAGGAGGGGCAGGTGCAGTCGCACGACGTAAAGCTCGACCGCGCCGTGTCCATGTTCCGACTGGTCATCTACGATGCCATACCCGACAATGTGAGTCAGATCAGGATATGGTACGAGGGCGGCAGTGGCGCACTCAACACGGTGACTGGCTTCGGATGCGTTAAGTCGACACAATACGTGATGTACAATATGGCCGGTGTCACCAGTCCCCTTCAGCTTGAGGCCTACACGTTCCTCCATGCCGACGAGGGCGACCTGAGCATCATCGTAACAGCCTACGACGCTAACTCCAACATTGTCAAGTTGCGCGAGTTCTCTAACGTACCCATGAAGCGCAACCAGATTACCCAGTACTCCGGCAACTTCTTCACCACTAACAGCGGCTCCGACGACCCTGTCACTCCAGACGACCCTGTCAACCCCAACAACCCCGATGCCAGCAGCGGCTTCACCTTTCACGTTGACACCGGCTGGGAAGGCCAGACCAACTTCACCTATTAGTAGAGTTTCTGCACGTGTTGGCACAGACATGAAAAGCGGCGCACTATTTGATTAGTGCGC
>JAFSKJ010000053.1 GCA_017449025.1 Prevotella sp.
ATCTGTTCACTTTCCTGTCTAATCCACTTGTACCATACGATAATAATGCCAGTGAACGAGGGGTGAGAAAGATAAAGATAAAACAGAAAGTCAGCGGATGCTTCCGTACCGACGACGGTGCCGACGACTTTGCCAAGCTACACTCCATAGCGGAAACGGCCATGAAGAACGGAAACTCCAAATTCAACGCCATACTTGCTGTCGTACAACAGTAAGAAAACTACTCATGGCAGGGGGTGCTGAGTAGTTACAACAAAAAAGGCACACGTCTGTCTTTTTTTTTGTATCTTTGCTTTGAAAAATTACGACCTGTGCGGTTGAAAGACGCTGAAAGCGTCTACGCTCAATAACCGCAGTGTCCGAAGGACCTGCGGAAGTAGGAACACTACGAATGCACTCTGAAAAAGTGCCCCAGCAGCAGTATAGGGCGACCCCTACAGGGTCGTTGTCCTCACCTCACCTTCTCCGGGGGTGCTTCGCACCACCCGGTTATTTAGAGGTGACCGCGTTGCGGTCATACTACAGCTCAACCGCACAGGTCGAAAAATTAAGTAATATGGCTTGTCGGTACGTATTATAGAGAAGACAATATAACACCGTTATGAAGATAATACTTTTCGCTATGGCCGTCTACTTGCTCACGGCATGCCAGACGCAGACATCACCGTTCAATGCCGACGAGGCACTACAGTATTGTGACAATCAGGTAGGTCGAACTCTCGACTTCCTCTGCCAGTCCGACGGCAGCGAGATTGATGCCAGCATCATCTACGCTGACTACTATTACATCGAAGCCCTGCTGCGACTGAAAATGAAAGCGCAAGCCATCTCCGCCCCAGAGGGAATGTTAACGACAACCTAAACAACTTGGACAACTTATCTGTGCCTTCTCGTACGCGCGCGTAAAGTGAGAATGCCCCAGAGGGGCATGATAGGAGTAGCCAGCCATACAGCCATGCCATAGGTATGGCGAAATGGCTGGTAGGAAGATGCAAAGGAAAAGGCCTGCCTTTAGGTAGGCGACAAACACCGCGTATTGTTGCGTACCTACGGCACGCCCATTACCATCACCCCCTTCCCAGCCATTTCGCCGCACCTCTGGCACGGCTGTATGGCTGGCTACCCCTATCTGATGCCTATGGCATCGTCTTCCGTTAGATTTCTTGTAGGGACTTACTTTATGTATGTCCGATTCTATGCGGTATTGCGGACATACATAAAGTAAGTCCCTACGAAAAAATGTACAGAACATAGCAATAGAGATTTTGTCCATATGATAGGGGTGCTGAGCAGTTGCTTTCTACAGCACTGGTCGAAAATATTCTCCGAAACGTTTGGCGTTTCACCGATTATTTGTTATCTTTGCAATCGATTATTAACTTCTAATTTATCAATGACTATGACATAGCGACGTATTGAATGGGGAACCCCCCAATGGAGTAGATAAAGGTGATTCAATGTATTACGCTCCATTATGATGAAACATTTAACACTATTATTACTAACATTCAAAGTCTCATAAATAACTACAAATCATGAAAACTAATACACTTCTTTTTTTTCTATGTATGGTATTTATGCCATTGGTATCTGCTAATAGTAGCAATGTAAATAACCAGAAAAAAAATTCAAAGATCAAGGTTCCTATATATACATCTTACAACACACAAGTTTCTGGAGGAAGCACACATTCTCTCATTGTAAAACCTAATGGAGAGCTTTGGGGATGTGGTGATAATAATCATTGTGAACTCGGCTTTAACATCGCAACAATTTCTACAATACCTATAAAAATTATGGATGATGTTGCATCAGCTTCAGCTGGTTGCTATTCTTCTTTAGTTGTTAAAAAGGATGGTACTCTTTGGAGGTCCGGAGAGCATGAGACATATTATACATCTAATAAAACAATTTGGGAGAAGGTTTCAGACAATGTAGCTGCTGTAGCAGCTGCCGTAAAGTCATTTGTCTATCTGAAACAAGATGGATCAGCTTGGGTATCAGGAAGGTGGATTACTGACGATGTTGTATCTATAGCTGCAGGGTGGTATCATTTTTTTTTCATTAAGAGTGATGGTAGTCTATGGGCTTCAGGATTAAATGTCGAAGGTGTTTTGGGATTAGGGAACAAATTTGTAGGTGAGAATATTTCTACTCCAGAAAAAGTAACTGACAATGTGGCACAAGTTGCTTCATGCAATACACATACGTTAATTCTAAAGAAAGACGGAACTCTTTGGACATGTGGCGAGAATAAAGGGCTACTCGGAAAGAATGGTGTTGTAAGATACCCTTCCCCAACTAAAGTAACCAATAATGTAAAGTCTATTGCCGTTGGTAACAACCACTCACTCTTTGTTAAATATGATGGGTCATTGTGGGCTACCGGAAGTAATGAGTTTGGTCAACTTGGCATAAATTATGGAGAATACAAGGAACTTTGGAATCCTAAGCAAATAGCTTCAAATGTTGTATCCATAGCAGCAGGTTATGATCATACGTTATTGACATTATCAGATGGTAGTGTATGGACATGCGGCAATAATGAGAGAGGTCAGTTAGGAATAGGCTTTACTAAGCTTCAATGGGATGAAATTACAAAGATTGATAAATGGGAAAAATGCTTGCCGACAGATGTAACTATTTCTCCCAAGTCAGCGACAATACCTGTTGGAGGCAGATTAAAGCTTAATTACACAGTCAGCCCATCAAATGCTATAAAAAATGTCACTTGGAGTTCTGATAATAATAATGTTGCTTCTTGCTATGAAGGAACAGTCAATGGCTATAAAAAGGGTGTTGCCAATATATATATCGAGACAGCGAACGGAATAGTTGATGTTTGCGAGGTTACGGTGAAGGAGGGTTCTGTGGATCCAACAGCAATTACAATATCCCCCTCATCAAAGACCATAAATGTGGGCGAAAGCTTCCAGGCCAGCTATACGCTTACACCGTCGAATGCCACCACAACAGTCACTTGGAGTTCCGACAACACTAACATAGCCACTGTTAGCTCGTCAGGTGTGGTTAAGGGCATCAAGGCTGGTTCAACTTATATCAACGTCAAGACCGCCAACGGGAAAACAGATTGGTTTAAAGTGACGGTGAAGGAGGTCACTGTTGATCCAACAGCAATTACAATATCACCTACATCAAAAACTATTAAGGTGGGTGAAAGCTTCACTCCGACTTATTCCCTTACTCCATCGAATGCCACAACGACAGTAACGTGGTCATCAGATAATAGCAGTGTAGCTTCCGTTGACAAGAATACGGGAAAGGTTACAGGCGTGAAGGCAGGTTCCACTTATATCAATGTCACAACTTCGAACGGAAAAACGGATTGGTGCAAGGTGACGGTGGAGGAAATTATTTTTGGTATTCCAATTGTTCAGGTGGAAGCAGGTGATAGCCATTCTCTAATCTTAGAAAAAGACGGGACTCTGTTGGCGTGTGGCTCTAACTCGAGCGGTAAGCTTGGCGATGGGACAACAACAAACAGAACAACGCCCGTAAAGGTTATGTCAGATGTCAAGTCAATGTCTGCGGGGGCTTATCACTCACTAATCTTGAAAAATGATGGATCTCTGTGGGCGTGTGGCTACAATTATTATGGCCAGCTTGGCGATGGGACTACAACAAACAGGACAACACCAGTAAAGGTTATGTCAGATGTCAAGTCAATTTCTGCAGGCAATGATCACTCACTTATCCTAAGAAATGATGAATCTCTGTGGGCTTGCGGAGAAAACATGTTGGGTCAGCTTGGCGATGGGACAACAACAAACAGGACAACACCAATAAAGGTCATGACGGATGTCAAATCTATGTCAGCAGGAAATTATTACTCTCTTATCCTGAAAAATGATGGTTCTCTGTGGGCGTGTGGCCGAAATACGTATGGCCATCTTGGCGATGGGACAACAACAGACAGGACAACACCCGTAAAGGTTATGACAGAGGTAAAATTTATGTCTACGGGAGGATATTACACACTTATCCTGAAAAATGATGGATCTCTGTGGGCTTGTGGCTACAATAGGGACGGAGAGCTTGGCGATGGGAGAACAACAAACAGGGCAACGCCCGTAAAGGTTATGACAGATGTCAAATTTATGTCTGCTGGGTATGGACATCCACTTATCCTGAAAAATGATGGATCTCTGTGGGCTTGTGGCTTGAACGAGTACGGTCAACTTTGCGATGGGACAACAACAGACAGGACAACACCCGTAAAGGTCATGACAGATGTAAAATATATGTCTGCAGGAACGTATTACTCACTTATTCTGAAAAATGATGGCTCTCTTTGGGCTTGTGGCAAGAACAACTGCGGTCAGCTCGGTGATGGAACAAACATAGACCGCTATAGTCCAGTAAAAATAATGGATGGAGTAAACTCTGCGGGTATTGATGGCGTTTTGATGGATAAGCCTACGACAGACAATTCAGTCTTCTCCCTCTCCGGCCAGCGCCTCTCCGCTCCCCGCAAGGGCTTGAACATCATTGGCGGGAAGAAGGTGATGGTTAAGTGATATTTGTGATAATTGACTTTATGATTATCCGCAATTGTACCACCAAGACGCTGAAAGCGTCGACGCTCAATAACCGGGGTGTGCGTAGCACCCCCGGAAGTCAGTCAGCACAGGCATCGACCCTGAAGGGGTCGCCCTTTTGTGGTGATGGGGCACTCTTTTAGAGTGCATGCTCCACGAGCGTCTGCCAACCGGGGGTGCTCGCTACGCTCGTACCGTCGGTTATTGAGCGAAGACCGCGTCGCGGTCTCTTTGGTGGTAAGATTGCAGATAATCATATTGACTTACTTTATGTATGTCCGCATAATCGCATAGAATCGGACATACATAAAGTAAGTCCCTACAGATAAAAACGAATATGTATAATACATATCTAAGGGAAGACGATGCCGTAGGTACGCGACAATCTGCGGTGTTTGTCGCGTACCTAAAGGCACGCCTCCCTGTGGTGTCATTCCACCTGCCATTTCGCCATACCTACGGCATGGCTGTATGGCTGGCTACTCCTATCATGCCCCTATGGGGGCATTCCCACCTTGCGCGCGTACGAGAAGGCACAGATAAGTTGTCCAAGTTGTTTAGGTTGTCGTTAACATTCCCTCTGGGACATTTGGCTGCGCATGGTTCTTATCAAAAAAAGTCTACACTTTTCTGAATTATTCCGACCTGCAAGGTTGAAATGACGCAGAAAGCGTCTTTCAACCACACGGAATTTTCAGAAAAAGGGTGTCAGGGTGACAGAACGCCGATGTACAAAGGGTTTGCACCCTTTTTGAGGGTGACAGAGGGTGACAGAAGGGTGTCAGGATTTGCGGGCTATGAGATAGCAGCGGCGCAATAATGTTATCTGAGCTAAAGTGCCACTTTACGACGCTAAAGTGCCACTTTACGGCGCTAAAGTGGCACTTTACGGAAATCCAATGGTACTTGGTGCGTAAAGTCCATTGTCAGATACCTGTCACCCTCCTGTCACCCTCTGTCACCCTCAAACAGGGTGCAAACCCTTTGTACATCGGCGTTCTGTCACCCTGACACCCTATTTCATAACAATCTTCTTGCCGTCCTTGAAGTAGACGCCGGGCTGTGTGGGAACGCCCTGACAGCCACGACCGTCCAGCGTATAGTAGGTGGCATGACCATATCCGGCCTTGACGGTGCTGAGAGCTGTGGGGACTGATACTGGAGTAATGGTTCCATCGGCGTTAATGGTGTAGTTT
Source organism: Prevotella sp. (assembly GCA_017449025.1). Lineage (GTDB taxonomy): Bacteria > Bacteroidota > Bacteroidia > Bacteroidales > Bacteroidaceae > Prevotella. The sequence continues at coordinate 5,756 of JAFSKJ010000053.1, forward strand.
ATATTATTGGCCATGGGCTTAGACTCTGAAAGTTTCACCTCAGCAGACCGCTCCTGTGTGTAACCGTCTACGTTGACCAATACATTGTAAGTTCCATAGGGCACGTTGTCAAACTTGTACGCACCACTGCCGTCGGTGTTGGTCTGGGCAACAATGTCACCGTCATGTTGCTTCAGATAAACGCTATAGGTGTTCGTTGCGTTGCTGGCCTTCGCCCTTACTTTTTTCAAACGAGCCTGTGCCACATTATCTTTAATGCTGACAGTGCCCCTAATGACACCTTTGCCAGTGAGCGGAGCGGGAGCCTCAACAACGTTAATGCTGATGGCCTTTGGGTTCCAATCTTCATCGTGTCCTGGTACGACTCGAATGGCATCTGTCCAAAGCAATGCCGAGGGATAGTAGGTAGCCATTGTGCTTTCCGTCTCGCGAGCCTTCACATAATAGCCGTCGCCCAACGAGAAGAGTCCATCACCCTCTTCTATGGTCACGGCGTCGGTCTGACCGTCAATTGTTACAGAGCGCTTCACCACCAAATCGCCGTCGATATTGGGGCCTATGATGTCGATGGTTGTAGGCACAGAGGCTCCTGCACACTCTGCCTTCACCGTAAGTGGTGCCTGATAGCGCATACCTATCATGATAGGCTGCGCTTCGCGTATCCAGTACTCGGAAGTCTGTTCGCCGGTTTCAGTATTTTCATAAACATGATTATAGCAGAACACAAACTGATAGCCACCCCCTTTTACATTGAGAACGCCATAGCTCATATTCTCCATTTGCTCTTCGTTGAGGAGGAAAGCATACTGGCCAGGCTTTTTCTCGACGATGGTCCCGTCAATAGCTTCGCCCTCCGAGTAGATGTCTTGGGCATACACAAAAGTCTCGGCCGGGGTGGGTAGCACATAGTCGGTATTCAATAAAAATCCATCGCTGCCAAAGTAGCTGATAGACCCCTGCACAGGCACACGCACGGTGTCAGGATAGTACCAATAACATTTGAAACTGCTATGAATTTCGTCGCCAGAAATCTCAAGAACAAGTTCATACCCCACGTCGGCGAGTGTTGGGGTGTATGTAAATGCGTTGGCACCTGAAATTTTTGTCATTTGCCAGGTAATGGGATTGCGGCGGTACCACTGATACACACAACAACCGTCGTCGCCGTCCTTGCCACATTTGTATGTGCCTGTAATGTTGCCCTTATCAGGATCGCTAACATTGACATAGAACCACGATTGAGTGTTCTGCTCCTGGCCCACAAGCGTAAACAATTGCCAGCCTTCAGATCCCGAGCCATTGAAGCTGGTGGGAATCTCCATCAGCTTGCTGGGGAAATTCACAGCCGTGACGTTCGATGTGCAGCCATTCTTCGGCCCGCCGTGCAAAACAAGCCTGCAATCGTAGTTGCCTATTGTGCTGGGTTGGAAATACAGGGAACCCGACGTTGTTTTCTGTGGGTTTCCTTCGCTGTCGAGCTGTGTGCTCCACGAAGCGTCTTCCGCTCCTGCAGGGCGATACTCCAGTGTGTAATACTCGCCTTCTAAGTTTTCAAGTGAAGGCACTCCAAGCCACGCCTTACCACTGTAATGGTAGTTCCCGTGAAAAATATATCCGTCGGTGAAAATCGATATTACGTAGAGACCGAGAAACTCTGTCTCTCCTATAGAACCCGTAGGGCAATTTACCTTGGGCAGCTCGCCCCTCTCACCTGGGTTAACGTTAATGAGTTCTGGTTGCGCTTTTGCCATTACAACGGTCATCAGCATCACAGAGAGGATAAATAATGCTTTTTTCATAATTGCAGTACGTAGTTAAATTGTTGATATTGATAATGTAATCTGGCGCGAAGTTAGTCAATAGTCCCAAGAAGGGGCTTACAAAATAACAAAATCGACTAACAATTGTGATTTTGTTAGTCGATTGTATGTGTTTGCCTAATGGCGGGTATTATTTTTTTGCCATCCAACCCTTAGGGGTTATACCCGCAATGGCTTTGAATGTCCTGAAGAATGACATTTCTGTAGAGAAGCCCGATGCCATCCATACCTCTGAGAGTTTCATGTCTTTGTTACGTTTAAGCAGCAGTTGGGCATGCTTCACGCGGTAACTGTTGACAAACTGCGAGAAGGAGCAACCGTATGCGCTCTTGATGCAGTTAGAGATGTAAGTACGGTTGGAGTTGAGTGCGTGGGCCACGTCCTGCACCTTCAGTTCTGCGTTCAGGTATGGCTTTTGTTCTTCCATATAATGGCGGATGCGCTCCAAGAGTTCCTCGCTTTGGTCGTTTGGAAGACTGGCCGTCTGGTCGTTCTGGTAAATGCTTGTTGGTCGTTTGGACTTTGTGGAGAGCCGCAAGATTACGACAGCGGCAGCCAGCACTATAAGTACAACAGCTACGGCAAGCCAAAGCCACAGTGTCTGCCGGCTTTCCTGTGGTGCCGATTTCTCCGTACCCACACGCAACAACAGCACAGTTGACGATGCGTCGAAGTTATTGTTGGGGGCCAAGATGCCACCCACCAGCACGAGGTCGCCATCAGCGGTCAGCACAGGCTGGTAGCGTCCAATGCTGTCTTGAGGCTCACTATATAATAAGGTAACTGGAGCGGGTGTCTTCAGATAGTCTATGGCAGCAACGTATAGTCGGTGGTCACCTTTGTCCTCGCCATAGCCAACGACATACGCCTTGTCCACGCGGCGGTCGACCATGATATAGGAGAACCAACAGATGCGTCCCCACTGACTCTGCATAGGGATGGGACTGACAGTGGGCAGCAGCGAGAAGTCATCGCCCTTCACCCGTGCTATGGCCATGAGGCTGTCGCCGCGCATCACCTGTATCAGGTTAACATATTCGCCTTTCGTCTCATCACCTATAAAACATGAGCCATGATTTCCTATGTGGTTGTAGAAAGGTTGCCACGTCTCAAACAGCGTAACGGTGAACGGCTCGCCCTTCAAGCGATCGATGACTATGGTGTCGAAGGGTTCTGCACGGAAGTCGCGGCCGCTGAATATGATTGCGTTGTCAGGTGCCGTCCTAATGATATAAGGCAGGCTGCGGTGCTGTGACACAGGTTTCACAAACTTATCATTTCGGCTACCGTCAAACAATTCTATTCCATCATCCTGATACCAGTTGCCGCTTATGACGATGCTTCCGCTATCCAGCGGCAGGGCCTGGGCAAAGGCTCTCCTCTTGTCAAGACAGCCATAGCCCTTGAAACCATGGGTGGAATGATTGTAAAGTTCAACGGTAAAAGTCTGGCCTATGCCCAGTTCCTTCTCATGTCCCCCAGCTAACAGCACTTCGCCATTTGCGGTTACAGCTACAGCCCCTTGGTCGTGGGGATAGGCCATCTGCATGAGATGCCACTCGCCGTTGCTGAAATATTCGGCTGTAGCTGTGGGAACAAAGCCGTTGGTATGGCCACCCGCCGCCACGATCTCGCCATTGATGCAAAACACAGAATGTCCGATGCGCGGGATGTTGAGGTTGGGTAGCCGTTGAACCTCCATCTTTACCATCGGACACGACTGCTGTGCCCTGACAGTGGAAAGCATCGTTGTCAGCCATAGCAATATAGATAGTAGAAGAATTGTTCTGCGTTTCATATCCATTACCCGAAGCATGACAACGATTTTCCATAAACACATCGTCCTGCTTCGCCTCAACATGTAAGATAACCGGTGCAAAAGTAATCATTTTCTCTATACAAGCCAAATGATTCGCATATTATTTTTTCCATTTCCCATTTATTTCGTATCTTTGCACCATAATTGCTTTAGAAACGAAAGACATGCTACAGCCACTACACACTCCCGAACTATGCCAGCTCAACCTGCCACCTTTCGACGTCAGGATAGCCGACCGCAACGGCAAGGCCGCTGTTTTCGATTTCCTGCGCCGCAAATATGTGGCACTTACTCCAGAGGAATGGGTACGCCAGCACTTTGTACACTTCCTTGTGGAGCATAAAGGCTATCCCAAGGGACTGCTCGTCAACGAGCAGGAACTGCGGCTGGGGCAGAAGCGCATGCGCTGCGACACCATATTATATAATAAGGTGATGCAGCCCCAGATGATTATCGAGTACAAAGCGCCCACCACCCGCATACAGCAGGCCACGTTCGACCAGATAAGTGCCTACAACCTGTTGCTGCGCGTGGACTATCTTATAGTTTCAAACGGCCTGCACCACTACTGCTGCCGCATGGACTATGACAGCAAGCAATATTCTTTCCTCAACGACATTCCCGACTACGGAAATCTGTGAGGGAAATGTGCGGTTGAGACGATAATGTAAGATTTATCTCACAATAAGTTGCAGATATGAAAAAAAAGAGGTAATTTTGCAGTCGAAAACCCATCAACAAAGGAACAGGACAGACCAGCCGACATCTGCTATGGAAGAGAAGAAGAGTGGGAGAGCCGATTTGGAGCATGGCCGCCTTCAGGCGTTCCTGTTAGGAACGATAGTGGCGCTGGCCTGCCTGTTTGTGGCCCTTGAATATTCGTATGATGACGACGACTACGATGCCGACCTTGATGAGCTCGAGGCCATGCTTGACGGCATTGAGCTTTCGGCCCTGAAGATGCCGGAGGAAATGGTACCGCTGCCAACGCCCAAGAAGCCGGAGGTGCCCACGCGCCTTAACATTGTGGACAACGACAGTGAGACCACTCCGCCGGAGGAAGCCCAAGAGCAGCCCGACGACGGGCTGCAGGACGACACCGCCACAGAGCAAGAGGACGACGAGAAGATGGTGGCCACCAACGACGATGGCGACGTGCTTGACATGGCAGAGGTGGAAGACCTGCCGGAGTTTCCCGGAGGCGCCATCGAGCTACTGCGGTGGCTAACACGAAACCTCAACTATCCGCAGGCCGCAATGCAGCAGAAGATACAGGGCAGGGTGCTGGCACAGTTCATAGTGGACACCGACGGCAGTGTGCACGACATTCAAATTGTGCAGAAGCTGAATCCCCTCTGCGACCGTGAGGCGCTGCGCGTGTTGCGCATGATGCCGGCATGGAAGGCTGGTAGGCAACACGACAAGCCCTGCCGCACCATGGTCTGCATACCCATTGTTTTCAAATTATAAAAGAAAGAAGATATGTACAACTCCGACGAACTACTAAGCATGGTTAACGACAGTCTGGCCAACCTGCCGTACACCCGCAAGCCCCAGTCGCTTTACGACCCGATTGCCTACGTGCTGTCTATGGGGGGCAAACGCATAAGGCCCGTGCTGATGCTACTGACCTACAACATCTACCGCAACGACCCTGAGCGCATAATGATGCAGGCCATAGGCTTGGAGACCTACCACAACTACACGCTGCTGCACGACGACCTGATGGACAATGCCGACGTTAGGCGCGGCCACCAGACGGTGCACAAGCGGTGGGACGCCAACACGGCAATACTCTCCGGCGACTCCATGCTGGTGCTGGCATACCAGCGCATGCAACAGTGCAGCGAGCGCCAACTCAAGGTGGTACTTGACCTGTACACCGAGACTGCCTTGGAAATTGGTGAGGGACAGCAATACGACATGGACTTCGAGCATCGCAACGACGTGACTGAAGAGGAATACATCGAGATGATACGCCTGAAGACGAGCGTGTTGCTGGCATGTGCGGTCAAACTTGGAGCACTGCTGGCCGACGCCCCCTATAAAGACACCGAGCTGCTGTACAGCTTCGGCGAGCAACTGGGGCTGGCATTCCAGCTACAGGACGACCTGCTCGACGTCTACGGCAACCCGGAGATTTTCGGGAAGGCCATAGGTGGCGACATCATCTCGAACAAGAAGACCTATATGCTCATCAATGCCATTAACCGCTCCGAGGGACACCAGCGCGAGGAGCTTATGCGATGGATAAACGCCACCGACTTCGACCGCGAGGAAAAGGTGAAGGCAGTGACGAGAATCTACGACGAATTAGGCATACGCCAGCTGTGCGAGAGGAAAATCAACTTCTACTTCGACGAATGTCGCAAGTATCTGTCAAAGGTCAGCGTGGCAGAAGAGCGCAAGCAGCAGCTGTTAGACTACACCTACGAGTTGATGAGGCGCAAGAAATGAAGTTCATCGACACACATTGCCATATTGACGGCGAGGAGTTCGCCGACGACCGTGAAATGGTCATCAGACGTGCCCGTGAGGCTGGTGTCTGCCGTGTGCTCGTGCCAGCCATCGACTTCAACACGTCGCTGCGCATACTGGAGCTGTGTGCCCAGCATCCCCACTTCCTTAGCCCCATGGCAGGCTTGCATCCCGAGGAGGTGCGCGCCGACTGGCAACAACAGACAGAGGCCATTCGCAGGCTGTTGCCACAGCTTATAGAGGCAGGCGGAGTGGCCATCGGCGAGGTAGGGCTTGACTACTACTGGAGCCGTGAGTTTGAGCATGAGCAGCAGGAAGCCTTCGAGTGCCAGGTAAAGTGGTCGGTGGAGACGCGCCTGCCGCTGATGATCCACTGCCGCAAGGCACAGAACGAGATGGTGGCCATACTGCGGCGCTACGAGCGTGAGCTGCCGGGCGGAGTGTTCCACTGCTTCACGGGAAATGCCCATGAAGCCGAAGAGTTGCTGCGTTTCGAGCGGTTCATGCTGGGTATAGGCGGAGTGCTGACGTTCAAGAAGTCGAACCTGCCAGCCACGCTTGCCGAGGCCGTACCACTCGACCGAATAGTGCTCGAGACCGATGCCCCATACATGGCTCCCGTGCCTCACCGCGGACAGCGCAACGAGCCAGCCTTCGTTGCCGAGGTGCTGCACAGGTTGGAGCAGGTTTACAACATAGGCGCCGACGACATTGCCCAGCGCACCACCGCCAATGCCACCAAAGTGTTAGCACCCCTCCGTCCCCCCATGGGGGAGGAACTTGGCCAAATAGAACAATTGAATAAGTGAACATCTATTAGTTGTAGGGACTTACTTTATGTATGTCCGATTCTATGCGGTTTTGCGGACATACATAAAGTAAGTCCCTACAAAAAAAGAATTTATATAAAATACCATAAGTACCAATGACTATGAAGAAACTCTTAACTACCCTGATTTGCCTGGCAGCCATGGCTGCGCAGGCACAGAAAGTGCCGGAGTGGAAAAACCCGGCCGTGAACCAAGTGAACCGTGAGGCAAGGCGCGCCAATTTCTTCGCCTTCGAAAACGCAGAGCAGGCCGCTCCGGGCGACAAGTCCATGTCGGGCCGCTTCCTCTCGATGGAGGGAAAGTGGAAGTTCAATTTCGTGAAGGACCACAACCTTGCCCCGAAGGACTTCTTCTCGCTGAAGTTCGACGACACAAAGTGGGTGGACTTCCCCGTACCGGGACTTTTCGAGATTGAGGGCTACGGCGACAAGATTTACAAGAATGCCGGATACGCATGGAGCACCACGTTCAAGAGCAACCCGCCCTACATAGGCGAGACCAACAACTACACAGGCTCCTACAGACGCACCTTCGACCTTCCTGATGACTGGAACGGCATGGAGGTCTACTTCCATGTAGGCTCGGCCACCAGCAACCTCGCCGTGTGGGTCAACGGCAAGTATGTGGGCTACAGCGAGGACTCGAAAATGGCTGCCGAGTTCAACATCACCAAGTACCTGAAGAATGGACAGAACCTCATAGCCATGCAGGTTATGCGCTGGTGCGACGGCTCCTACCTTGAAGACCAAGACTTCTGGCGCTTCACGGGCATTGCGCGCGAAGTGTATCTCTACGCCCGTCCGAAGGTGCACATTGAGGACTTCTTCATCAATGCCGACTTGACAAACAACTACAAGGACGGAAGCCTGTCGGGCGAAATCACGATTGCCGGAGCCAAAGGCAAGACCATCGAATTGCAACTGATTGACCCACAAGGCAAGCAGGTGGACCAGAGCAGCACAGTGTTACTTAACAACGGGCCGTTCACCTTCAGCCACCAACCTATAGACGATGTCAAGCCCTGGACTGCAGAGACGCCCAACCTCTACACCCTTGTCATGACCCTTAAGCAGGGCGACAAGGTGCTTGAGGCTGTACGCCAGCGCGTGGGCTTCCGTCACATAGAAATCAAGGGCGGACAGCTGCTCGTCAACGGTCAGCCCGTGCTGATAAAGGGCGCCGACCGCCACGAGCTTGACCCCGACGGCGGCTACATAGTATCCTTAGAGCGCATGATAGAAGACATACGCATAATGAAGCAGCTAAACATCAACGCCGTGCGCACTTGCCACTATCCTGACGACCCACGCTGGTACGACCTCTGCGACCAGTACGGCCTCTACGTCACTGCCGAGGCCAACGTAGAGAGCCACGGCATGGGATATGGCGAAGAAACGCTGGCCAAGCGTGCCGACTTCGAACTGATGCACATGGAGCGCAACGAGGCAAACGTGCGCTCGCTGAAGAACCACCCATCAATCATTGTGTGGTCGTTGGGCAACGAGGCAGGCTTCGGGCCAAACTTCGAGAAGTGCTACACCTGGATAAAGCAGTACGACAACACCCGCCCTGTACAGTATGAGCGCTCGCCATGGGACAGCGGATATACAGACATCACCTGCCCCATGTATGCCGACTACAACTGGTGCGAGAACTACTGCAAGGGCGACAACCCCCGACCGCTCATACAGTGCGAGTATGCCCACGCCATGGGCAACTCTATGGGCGGATTCAAGGAGTATTGGGACCTCGTGCGCAAGTACCCCAAGTACCAGGGCGGCTATATCTGGGACTTTGTAGACCAGGGAATGCGCGACAAAAGCCCTGTCACCGGACGCGAGATATTCACATACGGCGGCGACTACGGCCGCTACCCTGCATCAGACTACAACTTCAACTGCAACGGCATCATAGCTCCCGACCGCCGACTCAACCCGCATGCCTACGAGGTGCAGTACTACTACCAGAACGTATGGGTTACCGACAAGGGGGTCAAGGACGGGCAGTTTGAGGTCTACAACGAGAACTTCTTCACCACTCTCGACAACCTCGAGCTGGAATGGTTCGTAGGCGGGGTGGGCAACCATCACCACGACGAGGGTGCACAGCGCCCCAAGGGGTTGACATTCGGACACGGCGGCACCATTGACATCAGCGGCATAAAGCCACAGCAGCGCAAAGCCTTCACCGACGAGAAGCTCAAGCAGACAATCACAAAGATGATGGGGCATCACGGCAAGAACGAGATGTTCATAGTATTCCAGTTCAAGTTGAAAAATGCCGGGCCGCTCTTGGACAAGGGCTATGTAGTGGCACGCCAGCAGTTCAATGTCACTCCCTATCGCTTCCCAGAAATCCCCCAGCCCTCGGCAGACGCCCAGCCCAAGCGGGAGGAGACAGAGAGCTACATTCGCCTTGAGGCCGCAGGCACCGCCATCACCATAGGCAAGCACAGCGGAATGATCGACTACATCGATGTTGACAGCCAGCCCATGCTCGTCGACCGCCAGGCAGTAACGCCGGAGTTCTGGCGCGCTCCCACCGACAACGACTACGGTGCCGGACTCCAGCAGCGCTTCTCCACATGGAAGAACCCGCAGATGCACCTGAAAGGCACTACCGTGGGCGACAATTCAGTTGTAGCCACCTTCGACATGCCCGACCAGAAGGCCACACTCACCATGACCTACACCCTGCTGGCCGACGGACAGATTACCATACGCCAGCAGCTGAAGACCACCTCAGGCGAGAAAGTCAGCGACATGTTCCGCTACGGCATGCAGCTGCAGATGCCACGACAGTACGACACCGTGGAGTACTACGGCCGCGGCCCCGCCGAGAACTACATAGACCGTAACTCGTCGGAGTTCATCGGCCTATATATTAATAAGGTGGAAAACGAGTATTATCCCTACATACGCCCGCAGGAGTCAGGCAACCATACCGACGTGCGCTGGTTCCGCGTGGTCAACGGCGATGGCAAAGGACTTGAGTTCTACTCCAGCGCCCCAATGGAGTGCTCAGCACTCAACTATCTTGTCAGCGACCTCGACGATGGCATGCACAAGGACAAGTCATGGGGACGCCACTCCGGCGACCTCGTTGCGCGCCCACTCACTCAGGTGCATATCCAGCAGCGCCAGTTCGGACTGGGCTGCGTCAACTCATGGGGCGCATGGCCGAGGCCTGAGCACCGCTTAGGATATGGCGACAAGGACTTCACCGTGGTGATAAAACCCGTGAGAGGAGAATGACCATTAACCTGTCATACCGCCACACAGCAGTGGCAGTGGCACTCGCAGTGTCGCTGCCACTGCTCTCACAGTCGGCCAAGCTCCTGCCGCAGCGCAAGTTTCCCAAGGCCATACCCGCAGGCAACTATAGCGGCATTGCAGCACTGGGCGGCAACCGCTACGCCGTGGTGAGCGACAAGTCGCCCGACGGATTCTTTCTGTTCCGCATCGACATCGACTCCATCACCGGACACATTCTCGATGCCGCCTGCGAAAGCTTCCTTCCGTCAGGCCGTCCAAACCGCGACCAGGAAGGCATAGCCTACGACCCCCTACTCCACCGCCTCTTCATCAGCGGAGAAGCCGACGGCGAGATTCACGAGCATGCACTCGACGGCACCCTCATCGCCACCCACCCCGTGGCCATAGCCTCCACTGCACTGCCTAACCGCAGCCTTGAGGCGCTGACCTTCGACAGCAGCAGCCGCACCTTCTTCACCACCACCGAGACCCCCGTGCGCGGCGACTCACTCTTGCGCATACTGCAGTTAGACTCGCTGATGCAGCCCATAGGCCAGTATGCCTATCGTCTCGACCCTCCCAAGCATCGCAAGAAGCGGCGAAACGTGGTGGCCAACGGTGTCAGCGCACTGTGCGCCCTTGGCGACGGCCGCCTGTTAGTGCTCGAACGCGAGGTATATGTGCCGCCGTTGCGCATAGGCTCCAGCGTGAGGGTACGCCTCTATGCCGTACGCCCCTCCCACCCCGCCGAGCTGCAGAAAACCCTTGTCTGCCAGTTCACCACCCACCTTAACATCATCTCGCGGAAGTTTGCCAACTACGAGGGCCTGTGCCTGGCCCGCCCCCTCGCCGACGGCCGCCACCTGCTGCTGCTCATTGCCGACTCGCAGAACCAGCTTCGAGGCTATCTGCGCGATTGGATGCGCACAATAATCGTAGAAAGTGAGCAAAATGCGCACTAAACCAAAGCCTTTGGCAACAAAAAAGCACAAAAAACTGCATTTTTATATATTTTAGCACTTCTCGCTTGTTTCATATCTTATTATTTACTACCTTTGCCGCAGAAAAAAGAATTATTGCAGCCCAGCGCAAAAGGACTGTTAACAAGTAAACAAAAGAGAAAAAGATGAAAAAGATAGCAACAATGGCTTTCATGGCCGTGGCTCTGTTCTTTGGAGCATCTACCGCACAGGCAGGCAACGAGACCGACACGCTCTACATAAAGGTGAATGCCCAGCAGGAGCCTGTCAACTACGTCAACTCCACCGTTGAAGAGCTTAAGGCAGCCGTAGGCGAGTTAGAGACAATACTTGAGACCGACGACTTCCAGCTCTATCAGTGTGGCGACTATTCATTCAAGGTTCAGGACGGAATAGTAGTTACACAGAGCATACAGATAGAGGATGCCAACGACACAAAGGTTACGTACAACAAGATTCTGAACGCACTGCAGAAGACTAAGTTCATAAAGGACACCCACAACACTGGCGGCAACAACTTCCAGTACAGCAACTTCCAGGTGCAGTTCGACGACTTCCAAGGATACTCAAAGCTCACCTACTCCGTGCTCCCCGAGAACAACCTTACCGAATATTAATAGCAGCTGATGCAAAAACCATCATAGCTAACCGCATAGAGGCACCGCTTTCCGCGGTGCCTCTTTTTATAGTCCGCGCAGATCCGCAATCATCTCATCGGCAATATAGCTGTCGCTGAAGAAGAAGAGCATGGTGACAGCGGCATGCAGGCCGTTGCAGGGCTTGGAGTGACACTTATCAGGAATCATGTGCCACTTTACGACCGTAAAGTGGCACTTTTCTGAAATTAAGTGCCACTCTACGGAGCTAAAGTGGCACTTTTTTGAAAAGCCTCACTTCAGGGTGACCGTCAGGGGCTTTGCGAAGGCATTGAGATACCAGTCGATGCGGGCCTGCCACTCCCTTTGTGAGCGCACATCGTAGCGCGACCATGCAGAGCCGAAGTAGTAGGTATAGGGCTGGCCGCGATAGGGACTCACAATGCCGAGGGCATGGCCGTGGGCACGTCGCGTCTCCACCTGCCCTTCAGGGAAGAGTGCGGCTACGTAAAGCTGCGCATTGATGACTGGCGGGTTGTCGGTAGGGTCGGCATAGTGTACGTAGTTCTTGCCGAGGACTACGGAGAGTGTGTCCTCTTCGTGGATGACTACTCCGCTGCAGAGCTTCACGTCGTGTGCAAGCCCTTCATACCACACTGTCATGCGGTTGAAATTCGCCCCCTTGTCGAGCGTTATCAATCGGTGCTCAGTCACCTTGTCGCTGCCAATGGTGGCAGTATTATATATAAGGTGTACGGTGAAGCGCAGGGGTCCGTTGTCGAGAATCTCATGGCTGCTGAAGCAGTATGGATAGCAAATGCTGTCGCCCACCATCAGCGCGGGTGCTCCACAGCCCAGCGTTGCACCCACCTTATACGGGTCGAGGCCGCGGCCGTGGTCGTGGTGATAGGAGATGGTGCGGTAGAGTGAGTCGCCGCGGTGGCGGTCGATGCGGCGCAGCGAGTCTACAATGGGCATCATCACCACGTCTTCTATGTAATAGCGCTGGTCGACCACCAGCTCAGGCGTGTTCTTCGTCCACACGTCAATGCCGAACGACCTCTCGCCTGTGCGCTGCAGGGCAGGGCCGTAGACGCGATAGGCTCCGCGGTCGTTTTCCCACGCCAAGTCGTCCTTGCGCTCAGGGTGGAGAGCACCGTGACAGACATCGGGAAACTGCGGGGGCTGGCCGCTGATGATGGTGAAGCGGGCCTGGCCATGCGGGCGCACGGAGGCGTCGATGAGCAGACGGCGGTCGTGGGTTATCTGCATGGGCACGTCAAGTCCGGCGGCGTCGAGCAGCCGCCATGGCCCTGCCGAGTGCAGACGCTGCTGCACAGTGTCGGCAGAAACCTCGATTATCTCCTGACGGAAGTCGTCGGTGGGGTTATCGACCTCTACCCTTACCGTTTGCGCGGTGGCGCTGGCGGTATGGAGAAGGGCAAGGAGAAGGACTAAAGGGTGGTGTTGAAGAAGTTTATGCATTGGCGGAAGAGGTGGTTGCGGGTGTTGCCTCCGGTGATGCTGTGGTTGCGGTTTGTGTAGACGAGCTGGCGGAAATCCTTGTCGGCCTGTACGAGTGCCTCCACATACTCAGCGGTGTTCTGGTAGTGTACATTGTCATCGGCCAGGCCGTGGCAGATGAGCAGTTCGCCGCTGAGCTGCGAGGCGCGTGCCATGGGGCTTATGTCGTCGTAGCCATGCTGGTTCTCGTTGGGTGTGCGCATGAAGCGCTCGGTGTAGACGGTGTCGTAGTAGCGCCAGTTAGTGGGGGGTGCAATGGCTATGCCTGCCTTGAACACCTGTCGGCCCTCAGACATTGCCATGAGCGTGTTCCACCCTCCATACGACCATCCCCAAATGCCTATCCTGTCCTTGTCTACGAATGTCTGCTGTGCCAGCCACAGGGCTGTCTCCACCTGGTCGCGGGCCTCCAGCTCGCCCAGTTTCAGGTATGTGCACTTCTCGAACTCTGCTCCTCGTCCTCCTGTGCCTCGGTTGTCTACGCATACCGCTACATATCCCTGCTGTGCCAACAGCTGTTCGATTATTGCTCCCTGTCCGCTCATGCCAATGCCCCATGCGTTTTTCACCTGCTGGCTGCCAGGACCGCCGTACTGGTACATCACTACGGGGTACTTCTTGGAAGGGCTGAAGCCTGCTGGCTTTACCATCCATCCGTTAAGCTTCACGCCTTCGGAAGTGGTAAAGGTGAACAGCTCCTTGGTGCCCATGTCGTAGGAGGCGTACTTGGCTGCCAGCTCGCTGTTGTCGACGAGCGTTGCCACAGTCTTGGCGCCTGCTGTTGTGCAGAGGGTGGTCTGCGGCGGTGTGTTAATGTCGCTCCAGGTGGCGGCGAAGTACTTGAAGTTGGCCGAGAAGACGGCTGTGCTCCACCCGCTGCGGTTTGTCAGGCAGTCGGTCTTGCCGTTCTTATGCTGCACGTATACCTTCTGGTTCTGTGGGCCGTCGGCCTGGGCAGCGTAGAAGATGTCGCCTGTTGTCTCGTCGAAACCGTAGGCTGCGCTTATGTCGGTGTCGGGGGTTGGCGAGGCCACGGTGCGCATGAGCTGTCCGTTGAGGTTGTAGAGATAGAGTGTCCGGTAGCCGCTGCGCTGGCTGGTGAGCATGAAGTGCTTGTCGGTGAAGACAGCCCCTGTGTACTCATCCTCGCCCACGTACTTGTCAACCTTGTCCTCAACCACCATCTGGCTGTTGGTGCTCAGCGGGTTTACCATGTATATGCGCAGGCAGTCCTGGTGGCGGTTGAGTGTGAACACAGCCACCTTCGACGAGTCGCTTGTGGCAATGATGCGCGGTATGTATCCGTCGGCATCGAGCGGCAGCTGCATGGTGCGCGTCTGCCTGCTCTTGATGTCGAAGCTCTTGACGCTCACCTTGGCATTGTCGCTCCCGGGCACGGGATACTTGTAGGTGTAGAGTCCGGGGTAGTCGCGGTACTCGTCGCGCGAGGGATTGGAGCCTCTGAACATCTGCATGGAGTATTCCTTGACGGCAGACTCGTCGTAGCGAACCCACACTATCTGTCGTGAGTCGGCAGTGAACACAAGTGAGCAGTCGGAGGAAAACTCCTCTTCGCACACCCAGTCGGGCAGGCCGTTGATCACCTCGTTGCGCTTGCCGTCGGTGGTCACTTGGCTCTCGGCATTGTCGTAGAGCATCTTCACGAGGAAGATATTGTTGTCGCGGACAAAGGCCACCTGGTTGCCGTCGGGCGAGAATACGGGCGACTGCTGCGGGCCTCCCTCCGAGAGGGGCTCAAGCTTGTTGTTGCGCAGCGAGTAGAGGTAGTAGACGGCAGTACGCGAACGGCGGTAGACGGCTTTGGTCTGTGTCCGGATAAGCATGCGCTTGCCATCGGGGCTCATCACGAACCCGTCTACGCTGCTCACCTTGGGGCCTCGCGCCGTGGCGGCATCGAAGAGTGTGGCCACCATCTTGCCCGTCTTGAACGAATAACTGTCGATGCGCTGCCCGTCGGCACTCAGCTGAGCATAGGTCTCACCGTCGGCCAGGGGCGTCAGCTTCCCTGCGTTTTTGCCGCTGAAATCACCGCCGGTAATCTCGCGGAGGCTCAGTCGCTGTCCGGCGCTGAGCTGCATTGCGGCCACAAGGGCCATGAGGCATACTGCCAATATCCTGTTTCTCATATCAAATGGTTTTTACGCATATAGTTCTGCCTTCTTTGCCTTTACGTCCTCGTCGTAGATATAGTCATCGTAGGTGGTAAGCTTGTCGATGGTGCCGCGTGGCGTCAGCTCGATGATGCGGTCGGCCACGGTGTTGATGAACTCATGGTCGTGTGAGGCGAAGAGGATGTTTCCCTTGAACTGTATCAAGTTGTTGTTGAAGGCCTGGATAGACTCCAGGTCGAGGTGGTTGGTGGGCGTGTCGAGAATCAGGCAGTTGGCGTTTTTCAGCTGCATGCGTGCTATCATGCACCGCATTTTCTCGCCACCGCTGAGCACGTTGACGTGCTTCATCACGTCCTCCTCCTTGAACAGCATGCGCCCGAGAAACGACTTCATGGTCACCTCGTTGCCCGGTCCCCACTGGCTGAGCCAGTCCACGAGATTCATCTCCGACTGGAAGAACTCTGTATTGTCTAACGGCAGGTAGGCAGTGGTAATGGTGACGCCCCACTTGAAGGTGCCGGCCTGCGCCTCGCGGTTGCCGTTGATGATTTCGAAGAGTGCCGTCATGGCCTTGGGGTTATGGGAGAGGAAGACTGTTTTCTGGCCTTTCTCGATGGTGAACGACACATTGTCGAAGAGCACCTCGCCGTTGGGGTCGACAGCCTTCAGCCCCTCCACTTCAAGAATCTGGGTGCCTGGTTCGCGCTCCATGGAGAAGATAATGCCGGGGTACTTGCGCGTAGACGGAGTAATCTCCTCAACATTGAGTTTCTCCAGCATTTTCTTTCGCGAGGTGGTCTGCTTCGACTTGGCCACGTTGGCCGAGAATCGGCGTATGAACTCCTCAAGCTGCTTGCGCTTCTCTTCGGCTTTCAGCTTCTGGTTCTGTGCCTGACGTAATGCCAGCTGACTGGACTCGTACCAGAAGGAGTAGTTTCCCGAGAAAAGGGTAACCTTGCCGAAGTCGATGTCTACGGTTTGGGTAGAGACGGCGTCGAGGAAGTGGCGGTCGTGGGAGACCACGAGCACGCACTGCTCGAGGTTAGACAGATACTCCTCCAACCACTGCACGGTGTCGAGGTCGAGGTCGTTGGTAGGCTCGTCCAACAGCAGGTTGTCGGGGTGGCCGAAAAGCGCCTTGGCCAGCATCACCCTTACCTTCTCGTTGTTGGAGATGTCGGCCATCTGCTTGTAGTGCTGCTCCTCGCTTACGCCAAGGTTCTGCAGCAGCTGCGCGGCCTCGCTCTCGGCCTCGTAGCCGTTCATCTCGGCGAAGGCCATCTCCAGTTCTGCGGCGCGGTTGCCGTCGTCCTCGGTCATCTCGGCCTTTGAGTAGAGAGCCTCGCGCTCCTTCATGTTGTCCCACATGGGTTTGTGCCCCATGAGCACGGTATCTATCACGGTGAAGGCATCATACTTGAAGTGGTCCTGCTCGAGCACTGAGAGGCGCTCTCCGGGAGCCATCTCCACCGTGCCCTTGTTCGGCTCCAGGTCGCCGCTGATGGCTCGCAGCAACGTTGACTTTCCTGCGCCGTTGGCTCCGATGATTCCATAGATGTTACCACTTGTGAACTTAAGGTTGACGTCTTTGTAGAGCGTCTTCTTTCCAAACTGGATAGCCAGGTTTGTGACTGTAATCATTATCTGTCTCTGTTGTGTTTAAAATAAAATTGCTGTGTTACTTTATTCCCCGCTCGTTCAGCGCCTTGGCATATCGCGCAGCGTTGTCAAGATGCTCCTTGTAGGTGGTGGCGAAGTTGTGCGTGCCGGAGAAGTCTTCCTTTGCGCACATGTATAAATAGTTATGGTGCTCGTAGTTGAGCACGGCGTCGATGCCGTCGCTGCTCGCAATCTTGATGGGGCCTGGTGGCAGCCCGGCGTTGCGGTAGGTGTTGTAGGGGCTTTCTGTGTCGAGCATCTTCCGGTAGATGCGCTTGGCGGCGAAGTCTTTGAGTGCGAACTTCACCGTTGGGTCGGCCTGCAACGGCATGTTTTCCTTCAGGCGGTTGATGTACATTCCTGCCACCATGGGTTTTTCGTCGAGGTTGGCGGTCTCCTCGTCTACAATGCTTGCCAGGGTGCATACCTCGTCTGGGGTCAGCCCGGCAGCCTGGGCCTTGGTGCGGCGCTCCTCGTTCCAGAACTTGTCGTGTTCCTGCGACAGTCGCTCCATAAGCTTGTCGAGCGGTGTGTTCCAGTACACCTCGTAGGTATCGGCCACGAAGAGCGCTGGCAAAGTGCAGCTGTCGTGACCTAAAGCGGCGCAGAAGGCGGAGTCGGCAAAGGCGGCGGCCACGGCAGCAGAGTCGAGCATGAGCTTGCGCGAGAAAAGGGCTGCCACACGGTCGAGCGTGCGCACTTCGGGGATGGTGAGGCGCACGGGCGACTGCTGGCCGTTGCGCAGGCGGCGCAGCACGGTCACGGCTCCCATACCAGGCTCTAAGGCATAGCGGCCGGTGCGCAGGTGGTCGTAGTAGCCCACGTAGCTGGCCAAGCAGTTGAAGCCGCTCATGGCCGACGATGCGGCTATCGGGCTTAGCTTGGCGCGAACGGAGTCGGCGGTGTCGTCGGCGTCGATGTAGACATACTGCGTCTCTCCGCCCTTAAGCATGGAAGCAAAGAAGTAGAAGTAGGCCAAGGCCATGATTCCCAGCAGGCATAGCGCCACTGGTATCAGATAGTATTGCGGTCGAAGGGCTTTCATCGATTGTCAGTCTAAGTGGAACACCTCCTGAAGGGGGATGGTGACGGGAGAGTTGTCGGCGTTGACCTCCATGATGTCGGCCATCATGTCCCACCACTTCTGTGTTATGGGGTCCACGTTGTCGGTGTCCTGCGAGTTACCTTCCTTCGAGCACTCCTGATAGGCGAAGAGCAGATTGGTGTCCTTGTCCCAATAGATGCTGTAGTTTCCCACGCCCTGCTCCTTGATCATCTCAACCAGCTCGGGCCAGATGGCTGCATGGCGCTTTTCATACTCTTTCTCGAAGCCTGGCTTCAGTTTCATCTTGAATGCAAATCTGTGTGTCATAATAATTGTTATGGTTTTAATTGTTGTTTATGAGATAATTGTAGATAATATCCTAACTTGTAAAGCTGAAACACTGTGAGCAAGGGGCGGCGACCACAGAGATGGCGGCGCTCGGCAGCCCCGAAGACCCTGTGCCATAGCCTGAGCAGGGGACTTAGCACAGCCACAACCCTGCTTTCGGCAAGGTTGAGCACTGCCGAATACCCTCGCAGCTCGTCGCGGAAGGTGTATAGAGTAGCCAGGGCCTCCTCGCTCTTGGCAAGAAACACGCTGTTCTCCTCGAACACCTCAAAGCTCAGCGGGTTGCTGATGTGTAGGATGTCAACTCCCGCCTGCTCCAGACTCTTGCCAAAGAGCACGTCTTCATAGCCGTAGGTGGTGAAGCGGCTGTCGAAGGGATGCTTCAACATAACGTCGCGGCTCACCATGAGGTTAGCCGTGTGCAGGTCGCGATAAGGGTTCTGCTGACGGCACCGGGCTGTATAACGGGGCTGCGCCGACTTCTCGTAGCGGAAGCGCAGGTTGCCCCCGAGGGCCTTGGCAGAGCCGCCTATGCTCACGCCTCCGTCTACCACACTCTCGCTGCACTTGATGTAGCGGCTGAGGAAGTCGGTGGTGAGCACCACCATGTCGCTGTCGATGAACAGCAGGCGGACGTACTGCGCCTGCTCTGCCAGATAGTTGCGTATGCGCGCCCTTCCCACATTCTCGCTCCTGACGTCGTAGCGGCAAAAGGGAATGTTGTCGATAGCACGGTTGGCGGCAATGGTGGCGGAGTCGTCGGAACCGTCGTCGGCCACGATAATCTCGAAGCTTATACCCGACATGGCGGCCTGCTGATGCAGGTCGCTCACCAACTGCACACACACGTAGTTGTACGTGGGAATGAGTATCGACAGCGACATCTTTTCCTCTAAGTTCATGTTTTCAGCGCTCAAAAGTAATAAAAAAATATTATAATCGGAAAAGTATTTGAATTTATTTGGCCTTTTAACTGCAATTATGTACTTTTGCGGGCGGTTAACGAACAAAAAAGCTCAGAAAATGACGTTTAGGAAAACACTTGTTACAATGTTTGCGGCACTGTGCGTATGCACGTCCGCCAAGGCACAACTCACGCTCGACGACATTCTCGGCGCCGTAGACGGGATTATAAACCAAGGGGCGCAGAATGACGGTACAACGTCGCGCTTAGCGTCGGTATTCTCAGAAAAGAAGGTGGCCACTGCCGACAGGCTCATTGGCACGTGGACATATCAGGAGCCGGCCATAGTCTTCACATCAGGCAGCCTGGTCGGAAAGGCGGCGGCCAAACTGGCAGCAGGGCGCGTGGAGAACATGATTGAGAGCTATCTGGCAGATGTGGGGATAAAGGAAGGAGCGCTGGTGATTACCTTCAACAGCGACAGCACATTCACAGAAACACTTAACGGACATACCACCACAGGACGGTGGACAATGGACGAGCAGCAGCGGTTGCAGATAACCATAGAGGGGGTAGAGGGCGTGGTGAGCCTGCCTATCACTACCCAGCTGAGCGGCAACGAACTGAAAATCGTCACCGACACCACCAAGCTGCTACAGATGTTCAAGGCCTTCAGCCGTACCACCACCGACAGCAATGTGAAGGCTGCCGCCAAGCTGCTCAAAAACTTCGACGGCATGTACGCCGGATTCGAGCTGAAAGCCAAAACATAAGGCTGAAGACATAAACAGACGAAGCTTTCACGCTGAAGACTGCTACACCACCATCAGGTAAGCCGTAAGCTCCACAAGCAGGAAGAGGGCTCCGCAGCAGTCGCCGGTGTAGCCGCGAAGGCGGCTCAACATTAGGCGATAGAGGAAGAACATGGTGATACAGGGAATGAAAACCACCATCTGCCAGTCCACCTGCGACCCCATATAATAAAGGTATAAGCCTAAGGGCAGCAGACCCTGGATGGCCAACGACACAGCCGCAGGAGTGGGCATGCGGCGATATACAACCTTCGACTTGGCTTGCTGTTCATTACGGGCGTATGGCAGGAAAATCACTATCTGCGCTGCCACCATCTTGGCGTAGGGATCCACGGCAAGTATAGTCAGCGATGCCATCTCCGCAGGCATGGCGCATAGCACCGACCAAAGTATTATAAGGTAGAGGGCAAGAGCCAGCACTCCGTAAGTGCCTATATGCGAGTCCTTCATTATATCAAGAGTGCGCTGCCGGTCGCCGCCGCCACCGCCGAAGCCGTCGGCAAAGTCGGCAAGGCCGTCCTCGTGCAAAGCTCCGGTGAGCAGCATGCGGGCAGCTATTGCCATTGCCACACTTACGGAATAAGGCAGCACCCACGAACCGAAATATAGCGTGGCCGCCATCACCGATGCCGTGAGCCATCCCGTAAGAGGCCAGTGCTCTACCACGGTGGAATAACACTCCTTAGGCGGCTGGTGCCATCGCCACCAAGGCAGGCGGGTGAAAAAGATAAACGCCGCAAGAACACGGTCGTACCATCGGGACTGATTGCTTATTACTTCCATAATACAATAAGTGACACACAATCTTGACTGCAAAGTTAGCCTGTTTGTCGGATGCAAAGGTAGGCATTATAATTCACATTACCAAATATAGTCGATGCGAGCATCAATCTGCTCTCGATTAATCGCAGGCTTGACGCTCTCAATGAGCATCGTCACCAGTTCCAGCTTTTGGCTGTCATCCATGTCCTTCACCACGCCCCAGTAGTAGCTCATCGGGTGCGTCGTGCGTCGTCTTGCGGTTGTCGTTGCCATATCTTCGTTGTTTTTATCGTTTCGCGCGTGCAAAGTTACAACTTTTTTCCGATACCGCACACGATTTCCCATGAAAAAACAAATGGTGAGCGAATTATGGGATTTATAATAAGAATGTAGGCGTTCATTTTGGCAACTGCAGGTTTTTCACAGCTTTCTTACCTTGCTGGATGACGATGCCCTTAACGTTGCCATCGGCATGGCGACCGCCAAGGGTATAAATAGATTTGCTATTTGACGATTGACTGTTATGGATTTTGCCGATGCCCGTCGTGGCGTCGATGTTACCGCTACCGCTAATCGTTTTGTAACTCAGCGTATAGCCGTTGGTAATGATGGTGCCGTTGTTTGTGAGGGTCGTGACATAGCTGTTACCCGTGAGGTTCCATACGGCTCCGCTCTCGACGGTGACTGCTGTCGAGACGGCATTGTTGTCGGAGTCCATCGCACCGTTCCAGGTGACGTTCTCGCCTACGGTGACAGCCGCATTGTTCACATTGTCGGCATCCACGCTGCCCGTGTATTCCCAACTGTCCTTGGTGGTTTGCAGCACGAGATGACCCGTCGAACCTTCGCCGCGCTTGTAGTATTCCACGCTCATCAGCTTTCCGCTGGCCACGCTGAGCGTCACGTCCGTCAGTGTCAGGGTCGCAGTGACGTTGGTTACAAAGCAGAGCGGGGCGCTGCTGTCAGTGGTGGTCAGCGTCGAGTTGGTGACGGTGCAGACGGGTTTCGTTCCCTCAGCGTCGCCGGAGTTCGACTGGTGGAGCAGGATGCCTCGCGCATCTGAACTGGATGTCATCTGGCTGTTCTCGATGATGACGGTGTTGGCGCCCTCTACCGTTGCCATCGGTCCCTTCTCCGACAGACCTGTGATGCCATCGACGCTGATGGTTCCCGTGGAGTAAAGCACCGACGACTTGCTGCCTTTGGCGGTGATGGTGCCGCCACGAACGGTGACAGTACCGCCTCCACGGTCTGTGGCTACGGTCGATGAGGTCTCGCTGCGGGTAGTGATGTTGACGTTCGTGGCGTTGATGATGCCGCCGCCCGTACAGTGCAGTCCCCGGCTGACGCTCTTCTGATTGTCGATGGTGATATCCGCGACGTTGATGGTGGCTCCGTTGGTGGCAAAGACGGCATTCGCACCCTTGGCATTGGTGCTGACGCTGCCACCCTCCATATTAATCTCTGCGCTTGTGCCCGAGGCATAGACGGCTGAGTTTGTACCGTAGAAACTGGTGTCATCGCCCGAGTAACTACTGCTGTAGTCGCCTGTTTTCGTGACGGTGCAGTTCGTCAGCCGGAGCGTTCCCTTCGTCACCTGCACCACGTTGTAGTCGGAGGTCTCAGTAGCGAGCGTCTCGCCGCTCTTTGTCACTGTCGAGCCGTCCGAGAGTGTGTAGGCAGCCCCTGCGGGAGTCTTTGTCGATGATGAGCCGCCGGCCCGTGTCTGTGCCGTCACGTCGAGGCACAATGCGATGAGTGCTGTCAGAAAGAATACCTTTTTCATAACTTCATATTTTTTAGTTTATGCAAAGATACGCCTGACAGCACTCATCTGCAAATCTTTTCAGCCAAACGGCTGATTCATTCTGTGAATCATGATGCCACACTGGTCGAAGAGCACACTGCTGTAGAACTCGATCTTCACCGTGAACGAGAAGAACTGGGGTGTGGTTATAAATCAGTAGTAAGGTAATCCTTTCGCATTTCCAACAGCCGCTCCATGCTCACCAACTCCACTTGCTTGCACGACCCGCAGTCGGTACAGCCGACACACGTGGGGACGCTGGTGCATTCCAGGCAGCGGTGGATGTTGAAGCGGGGCACCATCAGCTCGCCCTCTTCCAGCAGATGGCCGTCCACGGGGTGATAGAGCCTGTACTTTGGCTTGCCGAAGAAGCGGGAGAGGCCTGAGCGATAGGCCTGCATCCATGCCACGGGTTCCAGGACTTAGGGTCGGCCATCGCAATCTACATGATGTTTTCTTTCAGATACAGCCCCGTCTTGGAGCGGTCGCAATGGATAATCTCTTGCGGGGTACCTTGGAAGACGACTTCGCTAACGAGGCGGCGCAGGAACGTGAGCAGCAGTTCGATGTTCTTGGAGTGGAGGCCGGTAAACGGACAGGGATAGCTCATCGGTGTGCCCTTCTTCTATCTTACCACATTATTCTCTTTTCAAACTTAAACAGCCCGTCCTCCTGGTCAAACTGCTCTGGCATATTGGGGTCTGGGTGATGCTCGTTGAAAAACTCGACGGCATAGAAACCGCAGCGATTGATGTAGAAATGGATATTGCGGCGGTCGAAATACGGGGTGCAGGTCTCCCACATTACTATCTCCGGATGCATGGATTCTATGGCTTTCCAGATGGACTGGCCGATACCCTTGCTCTGAACGCCCACCTTCACATAGAGGAATGCTAACTCTCCCATAGTGCCATTTGCAGTAATGATGGCACCGCCAACACGCTGGCCATCCACATTGAAGGCTTCGTAGGCTTCGGCACCTTCTGCCTCTAATGACTGATAGAAGTCCTTGTCAGGCAACACCTGCCATTGGTTCGTTTCTTCTGCATCTTTGTTGTATGCCTCGAAACCATGCAGGAAGGCTTCTTGCATTTCCTCCTTGAAGGCAATAGTGTGTTCCTCTGAGATTCTGACAAACTTAATTGAATCCTTAAAACCAAAGAACTGTTTCAATCCCCTTTTCTCCTTCAGGTCGTTAACAGTGAAACCATAGTGCTTTGCTGCAGCAAGGGTGATGACACGTTCAAGGAATTCATCGTAAGAAAGAGCGAACCACTCCTTGGGAACATCTACATCGATAGTTCCTCCGCCATAGCGACTACCTTCGTTCCAGGCTTCGTCAAGCTCCGCTTCATAGGTTCCGTCCTCCTTTTTATTGAAGCAGTACCACGAGGCCCATTCTTCCATACCCTCTACGTAGTGACCTTCGAAATGCGGGGCAGAGTGCGATTTCGGCGAATAGGTGGCTTCGCCCTTCTTCGCATCCCTTCGATAGATCATGAATTTCTCCTTGTGCATATCGCTTTATCTTCCGAAATAGCTGTAATGGTTATTGTCGGGATTGACTACAACCTGTTCGATGACAATTTCCGGGTCAATCATGATGAGCTTCAGGGTGTGCTTGCCAGGGGTTATGCCCTCAAAGGTGGCGTCGAGCCAGCGGAGGTTGTCGAAGACCTCTGTACGACGAGCTAACTTCTTGCCTTTCCAATAGCCGCTTAGTGTAAGGTGACCATGAGAGGGTAGGGGTTTCAGCACCTTTGAACGGGCGAGGTTTTGTGGGGTATATTCATGGAATTCGTCGTGTAACCCTTGTCGGGCATCAATCACTTGCATTGTTTGGTCATCAATCTGCACGCCTATACGAAGTCCACGGGCAGGATAGATGTCCTGTGTAGGCAGGATGCCGATGGCTATTTTGCATTCAGAAGTAAGGTCGATTTCATATTCCATCATAGCACCGCTATTCTGGGCGAGAACATTGTTGCTTCCCATACACCCCTTGCCGCGCCCAAGGTCTGGTAAGAATATCCATGCGGCATTCTTTCCGTCCGTCTTGCGGGAGAATTGGTGTGCGGGAATGCTATATTCTTTGGTGGCAGGCTGGTCCTGTAAAGCATGGCTAACATTGAAATTCAGCGTCGTAGGGTTAATATTCTTATCTGGCATCGACCACTTGGTATAGCCGATGTGCTTGTCCTGCATGATCTTGCTCCACTTGCCATTCGCAATCTGATGGTAGTAGTCGCTAAGCATCTGGTCACGAGCCATCAGCTGCTCTACAAGCGGATTGTTCCCACGGGTTGCTGCATTGTAAAGCATGTGTACGCCGGCACTGGCCACTACGGGATAATAGACCAACTGGTAGTAGGCATCCTGCGCCTCGGCAGGAATCTTTGTGCGTAGTGCCTCGGCACGGGCTGAGAGCGAGAGCCATAAGCTGTCTGTCAGGTTCATCTCTTCTTGATTGAAGATGCCTGGCACCTGAATCTCTGGTTTGCGGGTGAGATTATATTTCGAATATTTGGCAATGAGGTCAGCAGCTTCTTTGGCATAATCAATCCCAAACACTGAACCCGTAAAACTTTCCAGCCACGCCTGTTCGTCACCGGCCTTTACGGCCTCTGGATTCCACGCATAGTGCATGATGAAGTCGATGGGCACTTCCTTGGGTTTCAAGTCGCCCACGTTGATGATCCAGATGCGGTCGATGCCTGTCTGGTAGGCGAGGTTGAGCTGTTCACGCAGTTTGGGGATGGTAGTGGTATTCACCCAGCGGTCGTTCCACGGACCACCGTTCATGTCGATGTGGTAGTAGAGACCAAGTCCGCCCTTGCGCTTGCGTTCGAAATCGCGACCGATGCGTCGGATATAGCCCCAGTTGTTGTCGCAAAGCAATAGCGTTACATCATCGGGCACCGTGAAGCCCGCATCGTAGTAGCGTTGCACTTCCGTAAAGATAGCCCAGAGCTGTGGCACGGCATCCTCACGTCCATAAACCTTTTTAACAATAGAGCGCTGTCCTTTGATCACCTCACGCAGCGTCTTCATGTTGTCCTCGTCGTCACCCTTGCCCATAGCCACGTCGCCGTCGCCACGCATACCGACGGTTACGAGGTTGTCGTAAGCCTTGTTGCGCTGCATGCCTTCGAGGAAGAACTTGTCAACACGCTCTTTATTCGTGGCATAGTCCCAAGGGCCGACCTGCTCCTTGCGGTGCAGGTATTCCTGGTGTGCCCGCATCATCGGCTCATGGTGCGAAGTTCCCATCACGATGCCGTATTCATCGGCAAGACGTGGACTCTCAGGATCGTCTTCGTTGAAGGCCGTCGCCCACATGGCTGGCCACAGGTAGTTGGCTTTCAGACGCAGCAGCAACTCGAACATGTGAGCGTACATCTTCGAGTTGACACCGCCAAAGTGTTCCATTGCCCATTCCCCAAACGACGGCCATTCGTCATTGATAAAAATTCCGCGATACTTCACCTTTGGCGACGGCTGCACAAATCTGCCATCAGCCCAGTAAAGTTCGTCCTGATGCTGTACTGGCACATCAGCCCACCAATACCAAGGCGACACACCGATGCGCTGACTGATTTCGTAGATACCATAAATGGTGCCACGCTTATCGCTACCAGCAACCACAAGATTGCCGTCAACGATGTCGATAACGAACGATTCCCACTGACCTTTCACCCTGCTCACGTCCAACTTTCGTTGCTTCACCAGTTTGTCGATGATGCGGCTCTTGCCGATGGTGCCTACCACGATGTTATGATTATCAGAGGACATTTCTCTGACGACGGGGCTGGCCGTGCCGCATACCTTCCTCACATCGTCGCCGAGGTCGTTTGCAGCGCGAACCACGCCCTTCCAATCCTGATCGTCCACCACGATTGCCGCAGTCTTCCCGTCCTTGGCAATACAGAATGTTTTACTTTGTGCCATCACACTCATCGTTATGACAAGCAGTAGCAAACTTACAGATAGAATCCTTCTCATTTCCATATATTCCGTTTTTGCGTTTCAAATACTTTAATCAATACCACTTGTAACCATCTATGTCCTTAATTGTTATTACTTATGGATTTATTTTATGCTCATCATTCTCCCAACCTGATAACGCTGCGGTCTTCCTCCTGTTGTTTCTTCGAGCCGCCAAGTGGCTTGTAGGAGTGGAAGTTCCAGGTGAGACCAAGCCAGAGGATGCGGCTACGGTTGCGGCTGGTATTGGTGAGGGTATAGACGGGATTGTCGGACGAGATGTCCCAGCGACGGGTGTTGAACACGTCGGTGACGAGGGCTGAGAGGGTCAGCGACGTCTTGGGCAGTTGCTGGCGGATGCCGATGTTGCAGTAGTGGATGGTTTTGGTGGTGAACTGCGGGAAGTACTGCGGCGTGGTGACGAAGTACTGCGCCTGAACGGTCATCCCTCGCAGAGGCATGATGTTCAGGGTGGCGCTGGTGTTGGTGGTCCAGCCCTGATTACGGATGGCTGTATCGTGCCAGTCGGCTCGCGAATGAGTATAGTAGATGTTTGAGCCGAGTTCGATGCCGAGCCATCGCAGGGCGCTCCATCGGATGTTGTGCTCGATGCCGGTCTTCAGGTCCATGTCGCCGTTGATGTAGGTCATCACGAGGATGTCACGGTCGAGATAGGCTATCTGGTTGATGTAGTCCTGCGTGTAATTGAGATAGGCGTTGCCGCTCACCTTCAGCGTCTGGCCGCTATAGGTGTAGCCGAGGTCGAGCTTGTTGGCTTTCTCGGGCTTCAGGTGCACGTTGCCGGTCTCGTAGGTCTGGTTGTCGATGAGGTTGATGTAGGGATTGAGCTGCGGATAGGTGGGGCGCGAGATTCTTCGCGAAAGACCGAGCGACAGCTGCCAGGGCTCGCTGACGCGATAGTTCAGCACGAGGTTGGGAGCCACGAAATAGCAGTCGCTGGCCTCGTCCAGCTGGTCCTTGTCGCTTTGCAGCGTCACGCGGCTATACTCCAGTCGCAATCCGGCTTTCATCGTCAACTGTCCGTTGAGCTTCGACGAGTACATAGCGTAGGCGGCAGGGATATACTCACGGTGGCGCAGGTCGCTGCTCAGGGGTACTGACATTTGCCACGCGTCCGTTGCCGCGTCGTACTCGTACATCTTGTGGTCGATGTCGTTCTGGCGGTAGGTCATCTTCACGCCCGTCTCCAGTTTTCCGCGACCTAACGGAGTCATATAGTCGAGTTGAAGGGCTGCGATACGCGGATGGCCGCCAGACTCAGAACGCTGCAGCATCTCAAAGGCACTTGCCGTCTGCTCATAATAATACGAAGGTCGATGCCCGTTGATGGCCGACAGCGACGCCATGACGCTCACCTCGCGACGGCCCGGTTCGAAGATATGCCTGTAGCCCAGCGAGCCCTCCACCATCTCGCGGTTGAAGGTGATGTCGGTCTGGCGCACTTTCTCGCTGGTCGCGCCCGCAATCCCGTAGTGGTTGTGCATGGTCTGTAGGTTGTTCATCCTCGGAAATCCCGCCTTCACGTCCAGCGTCAGCACGTCCTGCTTCGTCGCCTTGTAGCTCACGTTCAGGCCGATGTTCTGTCCCGTGGTATTCTTCGCCGCGTCGATGAGCTGGTCCAGCGTGCTGCCCGTCTGCACGATGCGTCGGTGCAGCTCGCTCTCCACTTGGTCGCGCTCCCATTTCCCGTTGTAGTTCATGCGCAGGCCCCAGCGACCGAAGTTGTAGCTCATGGCCACGTTGCCGTTCATGAAATTGCTGATGCCGTAGTTGGCCGAAGCCATCGCCGTGAAAGCCTCGGACGTCTGCTTCTTCGACACAATGCTGATGATGCCGCCCGACCCCTCCGCGTCGTACTTCGCGTCAGGGCTGGTCACGATGTCGATGCTCTGCACGTTAGCGGCAGGGATGCTCCCCAGACCGTCGAGCGTCGTCGGCACGCCGTCCACGAGGAGGAGCACATTGCCGTTGCCGCGGATAGACACCTGGCCGCTGCCGTCGATGGTCACAGCCGACGAACTCCTGAGCACTTCGAGCACCGCCCCCGTAGCGCTGCTCATCGTCGCACTCGGGTTGATGCGTGTCCGTTCCGCCGTCACGCTCTTCGTCCCCGCCTTGCCCGTCACCACCACGTTCTTCAGGTTGATCACCGTGCTGTCCATCTGCCCGTGCGCCGCCACAGC
>JAFSKJ010000009.1 GCA_017449025.1 Prevotella sp.
ATGTTGACAAAGGATTATTGCCTGATAAATTGGCCCAGTGGGATAGGACACTGGAGAAATATGGCGGTAGGACCAAGTTTGACAATAGCAAGGATGTGAAGTCATTATCCAAGAATATACAATCTATCATTCGCGACGGGAGGGATATTCCTATTCCCGTCATTGCATATTACTCGACTGACAGGTATAAAAAAGAAAAGCGGAACACTGGTCACAACTACGCCCTTATATTGTGATGTTTGGCGAATATATTGATAGTATGAATGTGGCTATCGACATCGTTAGTATGGCAGACATCTTTGTAGTAGTTGGCACTTCATTGAAGGTATATCCGGCAGCAGGGTTCATCAACTATGCCCATCATGAAGTGCCAAAGTACGTGATTGATCCAGGCGAAATGGAGCAATGCACACAACTGGGCTTTACTCATTTCAAGACAACAGCCACAGAAGGCATGAAGATGCTTTTGGAAGCATTCAAGGAATTGTAATTGATTATGGCATACACATATAAATATCCAAGACCAGCGGTGACGGCTGACTGCGTGGTGATGACGAGAGAAGCAGAGCCGAAGGTTCTGCTGATTGAACGTGGTGATGAGCCATTCAAGGGGTGTTGGGCATTCCCCGGTGGTTTCATGAATATGGATGAGACTACGGAGCAATGTGCTATCCGTGAACTTGAAGAGGAAACGGGACTGAAGGTTAGCAAAGTATATCAGATAGGAGCTTACTCCAAGGTTGACCGTGACCCACGAGGAAGGACGGTTACTGTGGCTTATCTCGCTATCATCGATGCGCCGATAGCTGTCAAAGGTCAAGATGATGCGGCAAAAGCACAATGGTTTCCGTTGACGGCATTGCCAGAGCTGGCCTTTGACCATGCTGACATTATGCGATATACCATTAAAAAGTATCAGGAGATTGTTATTGATAAAAAATGAAATAAAATATGTACTTTTGTAAGTGAATAACGGATATGGAAGAAAACAAAGGACAGATATTGCTCTATCAGACTCCTGATGGAGAA
Organism: Prevotella sp.; assembly: GCA_017449025.1. GTDB lineage: Bacteria > Bacteroidota > Bacteroidia > Bacteroidales > Bacteroidaceae > Prevotella. The sequence goes on from JAFSKJ010000009.1 coordinate 1,030, forward strand.
TCGCGTATCGAGGTCAGGTTGGAGGGTGAGACGGTATGGCTCAGCCTTGACCAGATGGCTGAACTGTTTCAGCGCAACAAGTCAACGATTTCCCGGCACATCAAAAATGTGTTTGAGGAAGGGGAGCTAAACAAGGATGTGGTGGTTGCAAAATTTGCAACTACCACTCAGCATGGTGCCATCGAGGGTAAGACGCAAAGCCACATGGTAGATTTCTACAACCTCGATATGATTATCAGCGTGGGGTATCGGGTGCATTCCTATCGGGGTATTCAGTTCCGTATGTGGGCAACAAAGGTGCTGAAAGAGTATATCGTGAAAGGATTTGCACTGAACGACGACCTGCTGAAGCGGGCTGGTGGCGGAAACTACTTCGATGAACTGCTGGCTCGCATCCGTGACATCCGTTCATCGGAGAAGGTGTTCTATCGCAAGGTTCTGGAGATTTATGCCCTCAGCATCGACTATGACCCAAGGGTGGAGATGACGCAGGAGTTCTTCAAAACGGTTCAAAACAAGATGCACTATGCCGTGCATGGTCACACGGCAGCAGAGATTATCTACGACCGTGCCGATGCACAGAAAGATTTCATGGGACTAACTGCATGGACGGGCGCATTGCCGAAGAAAGCGGATGCGGAGATTGCAAAAAACTATCTGTCGCAGGAGGAAATATCGACGCTTAACCGCATCGTCAGCCTTTATCTCGACTTTGCAGAATTGCAGGCAGAGGAGCATCGTCCGATGTACATGAAGGACTGGATAGCCATCCTCGACGACTTCTTGCGCATATCTCGCAAGGACATCCTGACACATGCCGGACGTATCTCTGCACAGTTGGCCAAAGCCAAGGCTGATGGGGAATATGAGAAGTTCAAGGAGCGCACGAAGAATGAGTTGTCGGCTGTGGAGATTCACTTCCTGGAGCAGTTTGAGCGTGAGCAGAAGAAGTTGACTGACAAGGGGAAGAAGGACAAGAAGTAATCGCATATTCAAGCTAATAGACTTCAGATACGATGCCAGCAATCATCACAGATACGTTCGACTACAACGATATTGTCAGGGTTCTTGACCTTGACGAAGCTTTCGTGCATCATCAGATTGATGCGCTCCAACCGAAGTATTGGCGTGCCGTGATCAAGACAAAGCCCAAGGGGTTGAAGATTTTCCAGCCTGTGATGGTAAGTGGCAATCGAGGCATCGACTATATGATATACATGCTGAGCCGCGACTGGCAGATTACCAAAAAACAGCGACTGCTCGACTATATGTTTTTCGGGGTGTACCGCCAGTCAGACGGGTTCCACCTCGTGGGCTTCACGTATCTTGATTCAAACCCTTTGGCAAAGGCAGAGATAGTGTTCTTTACTCCCCACTTCTTTGACAGGTATCGGGAGAGGACGGGCTTGCCGATGGACATGCCCAAAATGGAGGTGATGAAGGATTGGATCAAGAAGAACCAGCATCTCAATTCTGATGCACAGGGCAATGAGAAATATCCCGATGGCATCTTCTGTGTCTATCCCAGTGGTGTCGCATTAGGGAGAGAGTTGCCTGACGGCAATAGTGAGATGAAGACTTTCGTCACCTACGACATGCTGCGTGGTGAGCAGGTGGAGAAGAGTGAGAACCAAAACCGTGCTGCCAAGGTTCAGGAAGAAGAAGGTATCAGGAACTGTAAGGAGTTAGTAGATAGACTTGTAAAACAAGGCATTCGCCTATAAAACCAATAGAATTATGGATTTCATAGAATTAGCAAAGAGCAGGTACTCCTGCAAGAAGTTTGACGCACGTCAGATTAATAAGGAACAACTGGACAGCATCCTGGAGGCTGGGCGACTGGCTCCTACGGCTAAGAATCTGCAGGAGCAGCACGTGTATGTGGTGCAGTCGGCAGAGGGAATTGCCAAGATTGACACGCTCACACCGTGCAGATACGGTGCGCCGACAATGCTCATCGTGGCCTTCGATAAGAACAACGTGTTTACCTATCCTGGTCAGAAGTATGATTCGGGTATTGAGGATGCCTCCATCGTGACCACTCACATGATGCTCTGTGCAAAGAGTGTGGGCGTGGACAGCTGTTGGGTGAACTTCTTCGACCCTGACAAGATGGCTGAAGCGTTCCAGTTGCCTGAGAACGAAGAGATTCTGACGTGTCTGGCCCTCGGCTATGCTGCTGAAGGAACGAAGCCACTGGCTAATCACAACAGCCGCAAGCCGATTGAAGAGACTGTGACGTACCTATAAACATGTCTGAAATGAAGGAATAAAGTGGAAGTGAGCAGTATTGTGATTGCCATATTCCTACTGAGCATCGGAGCCAGTTTTGTGCAACGCACAACTGGTTTCGGCTTTGGTATCTTCATCATGGCGATGCTGCCATACTTCATGCCAACCTATGGCGAAGCAACAACCCTGTCTGGCATTCTGGCTATTACTACTTCGGCTGTCATCGTTTGGCGGCTCAGGAGGTATGTTACTTGGCAGCGTATGTGGCCGATACTGCTGACATTTATTATTGTCTCGACTACGGCCATCTTTGTGCTTACACGCATTGAAGACCACATTCTGAGGCAGATTCTTGGCGCGGCCTTGATAGTCATCAGCATTTATTTTGCTTTGTTTAGCCAGAAGATAAAGCTGCCGACAACGAAGCAGGTGCAGGTGGGAGCCGGAACGCTGAGCGGACTGATGGGAGGCTTCTTTGGGATGCAAGGCCCGCCAGCAGTGCTTTACTTCATCCAGTCGGAACCCACAAAGGAGCATTATATGGCAATGGCGCAGACGTACTTCCTGATAGGCAATGTGATGATGACCTTGGTTCGGGCCTACAACGGCTTCTTCACAACAACCGTCCTGACAGACTACTGCTTTGGACTTGGCGGTGTCATTATAGGTACAAGCCTTGGAGCCTACGTTTTCAAGCGCATTCCCAATCGGGTCTTTCGGTATGTCGTCTATGCTTATATCGGGGTAAGTGGAATGATTATCCTGCTAACAAACAGCTAACTCGCAAAGAGGATCCTCTCTGATGATTTTGGGTGCGGACTTGCCCGCCAGTACCAGAATCTTCTTGCCGTTGCGGTAGATGTGCAGCTGACGTGAGCGGACTACGGCAGTCAGTTCTGGGTCATCTTGCATGGCCGTCCAAAGAGGATGATAGATGCCATCCACATCAAACAGCTTCCGTTGCAGGTGAGAGCATAGGTTGGTGGTGTCGATGGTCATATATCACTTATTTCAGAAAGTCCTCACGCATTGGGCTGAAGGTGTCGATAAGGATGCCAGCCTCTAAGCAGACGCAACCATGCGGCAAGTTGGGAGCCACGTAATAACCATCGCCAGCCCTGAGAACCTGTTTCTTGTCACCGATGGTCACTTCAAAGCAGCCGCTGGCAACATAGGTACTCTGGGTATGGGGATGCTGATGAAGGGTGCCGATGGCTCCTTGCTGGAACTTCACTTTCACCATCATCAGGTGCTCATCGTAGCCCATGATCTGGCGGACTATTCCATCACCGGCATCCTGCCACTGGATGTCGGAGGCTAACTGGTAGGTGTTGCTCGTCTTTGCCATAAGTCAGAACTTTACGGTAAATTCATCGTTGATGTCACGGTTCTCTATCTCGTAAGCCAATTCCTGACGGACGGCCTGCTTCTCTTCGTTCTCGGGCATTGCTACTGTTGCCCTTGCATATTCTTGTGTCATATAAGTCGTATTTGATAATTCGTTTGCAAAAGTAGTCAATTTATATTAGAACAGAGCATGATTTAGCGAAATTCGCATAAAAATCGTTCCATCTGATAGCTACTGACTGTTATCGCTTTAATTGGCGTTCATCATCCACTTCATCGTAGTTGCTCTTATGGCCAACTTCCCATTCACGGTTCTGATCACGAGAGCCTTCTTTTGTAATAGAGGGCTTTTGAATGTGGATGGCGTTGGATTCCTTGGTAGCCTGCTGTTGTTGGTTAGCGGCTTCAAGGGGATGTGCTTTCAGCCAGGCTTTGCGGTCGTTGGTTCGAAGGGTCTCTGTCTGATAGTCTTGCAGGTCAATGAAGTCATCATTGTAAGCGATACGCCCTTTGGAGATATGAGTGCCAAACTGACGGCGAAGCATACGGTTCAGTTCACGGGTAGTGAGGTCGGGATTGTCATCCATCATGGCATCGATAAACTCATCCATGCGGTGTAGGCGTTCCTCTTTACTATGGAACTGGAGCAATTCTTTCAGTTTCAGCACTTCACCACCTTTGAGGACAGTTTTGTTTTGGTGGTCGATGATGGTATAGCCGTAGGGCTTGTCCTTGGAACCATGAAAGATGAGATCTATGCCAAACTTCTGCTTCATGGTTGCCTTCAATTCTTCCTTGTCGGCACTCATATCACGGTACTTCAGGAGAATGGCACGAAGCTGACGCTGGCGTTTCTCGTCTATGGTGGCGTTCTGGCACTTTGAGGATATATCTGAGAGATTCAATCGCTCGATAACACAACCATCACGCTTGATGCAGAGTTGGTTGTCTCGCTCATAACACTGATAGCCCATCGATTCCAGAACGGTCTGGAACTGTTTGACGGTGGAGAAATGATACTCCAGAGCCTTCTTGATGGAATCGAATGCCCGCTGCTTCTGACTCTCTCCCATGATACGGCTGATGACTTCCTGCGAACGGACTCTTTCATGATGGTCGTTGATTTTGTGGCCATTGGGGGCAACGCGACTGGTGACGATGTGCAGGTGATTGTTATCCGTATCGTGGTGGGCATAGATGAGGACGGGCTGACCATCCTCACCATATCCCATTTCTTTGAGGTATTGATGGGCAATGTCTAACAGTTGCTCATGGGTGTATTCGTCACCTCGGCAACTAATGGCGAGGTGGAACTGTGGACTCTTGATATACGCATTGCGCTGAGAGTAATCGGTGAGAAACTGCTTCAACTGGTCGGGGGTGTATGACTGTAATTGACCGATGAAATCAAAGTTTTTCATCTCCAACAGTTCGGCAACGCCCTCGCTGACCTTGCGCTCATTGTAGTCAACGGCATGGAAAGTGGTACTGGATGGAAGGATGGTGGCTATCATGGTTCAGAGTTTTGTCAGTTGGATGGCAACCTGAGAAAGTTGCCGTTTGAGTTCTTGGATAAGACGGGTGATTTCTTGGGTCTGAGGGTAGAGCACCTGCTCGAAGAACTGCGGAGTGAGTTCTTCGGAGATGGCGAGTTCGTTGGCTCGATGGACGCTTTGGTTGAAGTTGCTGCCCAGCCAACTGAGTTGCTGTTCGTAGCGTTTATAGTAATCCATCATTGCATGAAGGGCATCAATTTTTCCGAGTGTGGCGGTGTCGTCGAACTGTTTGACGGCATCGCGTACCATCGCACTGACAGTCTGGTAACGGGCTGCTTTGCGTCGGAAAAGGGCTTCATCGTCGGGTGTGAGCCGGATATAGATTCGCTTCGTTTTTCGTTCCATGCTATCCTGGTCTTTTGAGTTTATACTAATGGTTCATTCCAATAAAGACACTGAGTTTCGAGGTGGCTTGACTCCCCGGTTCGGAGAACTGGGCAAGGTGGCTTTCGGGTGGACGAACGGAGTTTGTACGCACAAAAGCACAACTTGCTATTCCGTTTCGTCAGACCTTGGTCGCCCCGGCTCGATGTCGCTGATACAAAGTTAGCAAATTTTTCGCTGACGGAGGAAAATTGTCGATGAAATCGGCGGTTTGCTGCATTGCAGGAATGTCGGTTTGCTGTAATGGTGGAATACTGCTTTGATATAATGCAGGAGTGGTGGAATACATCTTTGATGCAATGCTGCTTTGGATGATTACACCTTTTATATATTATAGGATTGCTGTAATGGATGAATGATGGTTTGCGTGAATGGTGCTTTTATGCAATGGATGAAACAACCAATGGTGCAATGCACTATTGAATGAATGGTGCAATGATGTAAACCACCAATGAACGATTGTTTCAATGAATGATTGTTCCAATGACGGAATGAAGCAATGATTGAATGCTGCTTTGATGGAAACCACCAATGGTGGATTCATGCTTTGAGGGAAACAAATAAGGCTCAGCGGATGGTGAATTGGTAGCCGGAATCGTTGGCAGTCTCGCGGAAAATGAGTACCTTTATGTAGTCTTTAAATTGAAAACGTTACGGATATGAATGGATTGTTGACTGGTTATTTCATCGGAAGGCTGATTGCGATGCTTGTAAAGGGCATCTGCACAGTGATTTGGTTCTTTGTGGCGAACACGGTGAAACTCATCGTTGCCATTCTGCGCTTCTTTATTGAGCAGGCTAACGCTCCAAAAAACCACGTTCTCGGATAGTTCTTGAAGGTGCAAAAGTCGGCAAAAGTCGGTCGGGCAGGTCGCTCGGCCTTTCTGCGTTGGCGTTTTCTGCTATTACTGTCCGAAGTTCAGGTGCCAGACATCGGCCTTTAGGGAAAAGAATGCCTGATAGTTCGTGATGGCATCCCCCATTTCTTTCCCTTAAGGCAAAAGTTTCGCGTGCGCGTTGAAGCTTTATTTATTTTTTATTTTAAAGCTTTATTTACTGGAAGGTAGTTTGCCGTGTAGATAGGGCTTCGGAGAGTTTTTTGAGGACGTTTATAGCGGAACTTAGGACGTTTATAGTACGAAGATAGGACGTTTATAGTAACCGATGGAAGATTTCAGGCAAACTTAGGACGTTTTTAGTAAATATCATGGGCAATCAGTCAGTTCACAGTCAGTTCACACCACCAGCCGATGTGTCGAACTTAGGACGTTTTTAGTAGGGCAGATTCCGTTTACACTTATTAACAGTCGCTCTGGAGAGGCTGTTGATGTTTGCCGTAACTTTGCATCACATTTAAGCTTTAAAGTTATGCCAAGAAAGAGTAAAGACATGATGAAGAGCATCTGCCAGTTTCAGATGCTGCACGAAAACATCCGATGGAGCAATGCCATCGTAGATGCGCCAGTGGTGTATAGTCTGTTGGAGAGGCGTACACTCTATTTCCTGACAGGGGAAGTGAAACACAAATATACAGAGAAGAACCTCGGAGTACCTGAAAACTGGAAGGAACTCTATTTCCACCTGACAGACAAAGACCTGGGTGTGATTGGCGGCAAGAACAATGTGCTGCATACCTACGAGGCATTGAGCGAGTTGGGAAAGAAGTTCATCCCTGTCTCGTTCCGCAACGAGAAAGGACAGTTGATAACGGGAAAGGTTCACTGGGTGGATTCCTTCTTCTACAACGAACAGACGGGGCTATACGATGTACGTGTATCGCCAGAGATTATGCCTTATTTGATAGACATCAGCAAGTCGTTCACCACCTTCGACCTCGGTACAGCCATGCTGCTCAGATCGAAATATACTCAGAAGATGTATGAGCTTTGCAGTCAGTTCTGTGGTGACTTTCGTTTCTGCAGCCAGACGGAGGAAGATGCTGGCAATATCTTCAAGAAACGGGTGCTGCCCATACAGATGACCGACTTCCGGCGCATCTTCAACCTCGATGAGATACGCGATCCACGGACAAAGCGCATCATCACCCCTGCCAGTTATACCAGTTTTAAGGACATCAAGACGAGAATCCTGGACGTGGCACAAAAGGAATTGTTTGAACTCTACGGCTGCTATCACTCAAACCTCTGGTTCGACTATCAGGAAGGAGCCAAGAAAGGACGTGGTGGTAAGGTTTCATCCATCTACGTCTATATCTATACCAGAGACTTTCCAAAAGTGGGCAAAGAATCGCCTTGGACGAAGGGTGAAGAACCGCTTTGCCCTTATGAATTGGTGGCAGAAACCGAAGAAGAGCACCTGACACCACAACAGAAAGTGAAGAATAGCCCTTGGCTCAGTATGCCGAAAGATAATCAGGAAACTGCCGTTGAAGCCCTGCTGCGTCGATATATGAAGGATGAAGAGGTCTGTTACTATATGCGCCAGATTCGCCAGAAGGCTCAGAACCTCTACGAAGGTTATGTGCAGGTGATGGAGGTCATCAAGGAGAAGGAGGGGCAGCCCAAGTTCCAGCGGGCTACACCCACCTACAAGTACCACAACATCGTTGACTACGCCCTGAAGGTGAATCTGAAGAACTACTTCGGATGGTCATTGGAACCGATGGAGAAGGGACAGAAGAAGCCTGTGGAGAAGGATTTGTTTGAGTAATGGAAGCTGCAATGAGAACAAACGAAATGGTCTTTTGCCGTCAGTTGGCAGCTTGTAAAAGTAGCCAAACTCGGTGTAGAAAGGACACTCGAAACCCCATATTTGGAAAGTTTAACAGTCCGATTTTAGCCCAAAGACACGATTTTTCCAAAAGGGGAAATGTTAAAATGGTGCGTTCCACGATGCTGAATGAGGGTTGCCGATACCCGATGCTCATCCTTGATTGTATGAGCTGTCAGTTCACCAGTAGTTCACAGGACAAATTCTAAATAACGAAAAAGGAGTTGCGATTTCTCGTAACTCCTTGCTTTTCAGCCTTTTACGTGGCGCTTCAGGATGGGCTTGAACCAACGACCCCCTGATTAACAGTCAGGTGCTCTAACCAACTGAGCTACTGAAGCAGATTTTCGCTCTTGAAAGTGCACATCATTTCTGATTTGCGGGTGCAAAGGTAAGATGTTTTTTTTAATTGTGCAAACTTTCGGGCTTTTTTTTTCTGAAAATAAACTTTTTTTGCAAAAAACGCTTAAAAAAGAGTGCTTTTACAGTTTATTGATGTAATTTTGCAAGCAGTTTACGGCCGATAATTTACCAATGGTATAACTCAAATAACTTTCAATACGTATGAAAAGATACTTACTATACATTCTATTACTGCTGATGCCTTTGGCCATCTTTGGCCAAAAATTGAGAAACCATAACCTGTCTGTTGGCAGGAATCTGGATATTTTCAACCAGGTATACAAGAACTTGCATTTACTCTATGTTGACACCCTTAACCCTCAGGAAGTCATAGGCGCAGGTATCAATGCTATGCTTCGCACTCTTGATCCTTATACTGAGTACTATGCTGAGAGCAAGGATCTGAAGTCTTTTATTACAGGCAAATATGCGGGAATCGGTGCGCTTATTCGCTATAATATGAAGGAAAAGAATGCCGTGATAGACGAGCCTTATGAAGGAACCCCCTCGCAGGAGGCAGGTCTCAAGAAGGGCGACATCATACTCAGCGTTGATGACTCGACGATGGTTGGCAAAGACACCAAGTACGTCAGCAACCACCTTCGCGGCGATGCCGGCACTACGTTTCTGCTGAAAATTCGACGCCCGTCTACCGGCAAGGAGATGAAGATGAAGATTACTCGTCGGACTATCAAGCAGGCAGAGACTATCCCTTATACCTGCCTGACCGATGACAGTATAGGCTATATTTATCTTACGCAGTTTACTGAGGGATGCACGCAGGATGTGCGCCGTGCGTTTGTCGACTTGAAGAAGCGCGGCATGAGCAGCCTTATCCTTGACCTTCGTGGCAATGGTGGCGGCAGTGAGGCCGAGGCTGCGTTGTTAGTTAATATGTTTGTTCCCCGTGGCATTACCGTGGTATCAAATAAGGGAAAGTTCACTCAGGCATGCCATGACTACAAGACCACGCTGGAGCCAACAGATACCATTATGCCTATTGTCGTTCTGGTAAATGGCGAGACGGCTTCAGCCAGTGAGATTACCAGCGGTGCTCTTCAGGACCTTGACCGAGCAGTCATAATGGGTCAGCGCACATACGGCAAGGGACTTGTTCAGATGCCCATAGACTTACCTTACAACACAAACCTAAAGGTTACTACTGCCCGTTATTATATTCCCAGCGGGCGTTGTATCCAGGCTATTAACTACTCAAGCGGCAAGTCTCAGACCTATACAGAGCGTATTCCCGACTCACTTACCCACGTGTTCCATACCCGTGGCGGACGTGAGGTTCGTGACGGCGGCGGCATCACTCCCGATATTGTGCTGAAGTCCGACACCATGCCCAACATTGCATACTACCTGTCTGGAGCCGGTTTAGACTCAACAGAAGTTATGTTCACATACGTGTGCGATTACATTGCCGCTCACCCCACTATTGCTCCAGCCAGCAAGTTTCACCTTACCGATGCAGACTATTCAGAGTTCAAGAGGCGCGTAGTGGAGAGTGGCTTCACATACGATGCCATAAGCAAGAAGCAGTTGGCAGAGTTAGTTAAGACAGCCAAGTTCGAGGGTTACTACGATGATGCCCGTGAAGCTTTCGAACTTCTTGAGAAAAAACTCAAGCACAACATAGCTAATGAGCTTGACCGGCATCGCGAGTCCATAATACAGATGCTTGAGCAGGACATAGTGGCAGCCTACTACTACCAGCGTGGAGCCATTGAGGCTGGACTGGGCAAAGACAAGCAGTACAAGGAGGCATGCCAGCTGCTTCGCCATCCTGACCGCTACAAGGCAATACTTACAAAAGGAGAACAATCAAACGATAAAAATAATTAGAGAAATATGAGAAAGAACCACCTATTTCTGATGCTCCCTGTACTGATGGCCCTTGGCCTCGCATCGTGCAACAACAATCAATTTCGCATAGAAGGGAACATTACCAACGCCGAGGATTCAGTGCTCTACTTCGAGAATGTAGGCATTGAGGGCATCAGCACTCTCGACTCCGTGCGCCTTAGTCCCGACGGAGCCTTCACTTTCCGTGCCGACGCGCCCGAAGCCCCCGAATTCTACCGCCTTCGCATCAGTGACCAGATAATCAATATATCTATTGACTCCACAGAGGCTGTTGGGGTTAAGGCCGAATATCCGCAAATGGCCACCGACTACGAAGTCAGTGGTTCCGACAACTGTCAGAAGATAAAAGAGCTTGCTCTCAAGCAGATTGCCCTTCAGGAGCGTATCATCAGCCTTGAGCGCAGCTCTATGGAGCGAACACAGCGTCTCGACTCGCTTCAAAGTATGTTGAGGGCATATAAGGAAGATGTAAAACTTAATTATATCTTTCCTGCACCATATAAGCCTTATGCTTACTTCGCCCTTTTCCAAGCCATCGGCCCTTGGCTAATCTTCGACTCCAAGGGCGACCGCGACGACATAAAGGTCTTCGCCGCCGTAGCCACCAGCTGGGACACCTACTACCCTGGAGCCCTCCGTGGGGAGAATCTGCACAACATTGCAATAGAGGGAATGAAGAATGTGCGCATTGCCGATGCCAATAACCAGCAGGTTATAAGTGAGGATAAAGTTATCGAGGCTGGTATAATCGACATTGAGCTTCCCGATAATCACGGCACTAAACGCCGCCTGTCCGACCTAAAGGGCAAGGTGGTGATGTTGGACTTCCATGCCTTCGGACTTAAAGACTCTCCCGCGCGCATACTGTCTTTGCGTGAACTCTACAACAAATATCACGACCTGGGCTTCGAGATTTTCCAGGTTTCCGTTGACTCAGACGAGCATTTCTGGAAACAGACTACAAAGGCCCTGCCCTGGATAAGCGTCCGCGATAACGACGGCGTCGGGTCGGAGCGCATAATGCTCTACAATGTGCAGTCAGTGCCCGAGTTCTTTCTCATCGACCGCAACAACAATCTTGTTAAACGTTCTGGCCAGATGAAGGACATTGATTCAGAAATCAAAGCATTGTTATAATGTTTGTGATGAATGCTATCGACGAGAAATACATGAGGCGCTGCCTGCAACTGGCGCGCTGTGGTCAGCACAACGCAAAGCCCAACCCAATGGTCGGGGCAGTGATTGTCAGTGCCGACGGTCGCATAATTGGCGAGGGCTATCACGTGCGGTGCGGGCAGGGGCACGCAGAAGTTAACGCCTTCGCATCGGTGAGGGCAGCCGATGAGCCGTTGCTGCCAGAATCCACCATGTACGTATCGCTGGAGCCTTGCTCTCACTACGGCAAGACTCCTCCTTGTGCCGACCTTATTATTAATAAAGGTGTACGCCACGTGGTTGTTGGCTGTACCGACGAGTATGCCGAGGTGCAAGGCCGCGGCATACGCAGACTGCGCGAGGCGGGCATAGAGGTAGAGGTTGGCGTGCTGGAGGAAGAGTGTCGCGAATTGAACCGCCGCTTCTTCACCTTCCATCGCGAGCAGCGTCCTTATATCATTCTGAAGTGGGCGCAGACGTCCAATGGCTTCATAGACGAGCACGGCCATGCCATGGCCATATCCACCGACTACACGCGCATGCTCGTTCATAAGATGCGAGCAGAGGAAGACGCCATCCTTGTAGGCCGAGTGACCGACGAGCGCGAACATCCGCAACTTAATGTGCGCCACTGGAAGGGGCACAACCCTCAGCGCTTAGTTGTAGACCACAACCATCCGCTTCGCTTGGACAGCCTCTATCACCAGCAGATACAGTCGCTGATAGTTGAGGGGGGAGCCAAGACGCTCACATCCTTTCTGGTCAGGAATCTTTGGGATGAGATAAGGGTGGAGACTGCGCCCATCACTTCGCCGGGAGGCACACGTGCCCCGCAGCTGCCCGCCAACGCTGTTGTGTCGAGCACTGTCAATGCCGACGGTAACACTATAGTGGTCTATCGCCGTGCTTAGTGCTGTTGCGTACTAAAAAATTACAAAAAAACGGCTGTAAATTTGTTTTATTCATTTTTATTGCCTACCTTTGCACCGATAAAAACAGATAGAACCGAAATGCTAACCAGCAAAGGATTCCGACACAGACAGAAGAGTCGGAATTCTTAGTTTTTTTGTTGACAAAATAATTTAATACATAAAAAAGAACCAGTTATGGCATACATGTCACAAGAAGGCTATGACAAATTAATAGCCGAATTGCAGCGCTTAGAAGGCGTTGAACGCCCAAAGGCCTCGGCAGCCATTGCCGAGGCTCGCGACAAGGGCGACCTGAGTGAGAATTCCGAGTACGATGCCGCCAAGGAGGCCCAGGGACACTTGGAGGCTAAGATCAACCAGCTGAAACTGGCCATCTCTGAGGCTAAGATTGTCGACACCTCGAGACTGAGCAGCGACTCTGTACAGATATTGTCGAAGGTGGAGATGACCAACCTCGCCAACAAGGCCAAGATGACCTACACCATCGTCAGCGAGAGCGAAGCCAACCTGCGCGAGGGTAAGATTTCCATCCAGACCCCCATTGCCCAGGGACTGCTCAACAAGAAGGTGGGTGACGAGGTGGAGATAAAGATTCCGCGCGGCACCATCAAATTGCGCATCGACAATATAACTGTCGGATAGTTCCCGTCGTTCTGTCTTATTTCTCTCATATTAATTAATAAGCAATAGATATGGATATATTCAGCAAGATTGCCGCTGGTGAGATACCCAGCTATAAGTGTGCCGAAGACGAGCAGTTCTATGCCTTCCTCGACATAAACCCCTTACAGAAGGGGCACACCTTAGTGATACCTCGCCGTGAGGTGGATTACTTCTTCGACCTCGACGATGACGAGCTGGCTAACTATCAGGTCTTTGCCAAACGTGTAGCAGCAGCCATCAAGCGGGCCTTCCCCTGCCGTAAGGTGGCACAGGTGGTGCTGGGACTTGAGGTGCCCCACGCTCATATTCACCTTATACCTATGAACAACGAGTCAGACGTTGACTTCCGTGGCGAGCATCTTAAGCTCAGCGAGGCTGAATTTGCCGACATTGCCGCCAAGATTCGTGAGGCTTTTGTATAACACCTTATTATATATATACTCAACTTTCTCAAGTTGGGCGAATATAAACTAAAATAAATAACATTTACCAAGCCTATGAAGAAGAAAATAGTTGTGCTCACAGGAGCAGGAATGTCGGTGGAGAGCGGTCTTAAGACCTTCCGCGATGCCGACGGACTATGGGAGAATTATCCCGTCAGCAAGGTAGCCACGCATGAGGGCTGGGAGGCCGACCCTACACTGGTGACAAACTTCTACAACATGCTGCGCCGAAAGTGCTGGGGCGTTAAGCCCAACGAGGGTCACCGCCTTGTGGCAAGCTTGGAGGAGAAGTACGACGTTACTGTTGTTACGCAGAACGTTGACAACCTGCATGAGATGGCTGGCTCTTCGAAAGTCATACATCTTCACGGTGAGTTAATGAAAGTATGCTCCAGCCGTGATGTAGACGATGAGCGTTACCACCAGACACTGACGCCAGACAACTGCGAGGTGGAGCCAGGCACACTGGCAGGCGACGGCTCGCTGCTTCGGCCGTTCATAGTGTTTTTCGGTGAGGGAGTACCCATGATAGGCCCTGCAGCAGAAGAGGTGGGCAATGCCGACATCTTTGTCATTATCGGCACGTCGATGGTGGTATATCCGGCTGCCGGACTCATACAGTACACCCGTCCGGGAATCCCCATCTACCTTATCGACCCGGCTCCCGTCAATGCCGGCATCCGACAGCATGTTACCCACATCCAGAAAGGTGCATCAGAGGGCATGAAGGAGTTGATAGAGTTGCTTGACAAGTAAGAAAGGCATAGCAGAAGAAACTATTTTTTGACAGGATTATTTGCATAATTAGGCAAAAATGATTAATTTTGCAACCCAATTATGCAAAAATCTGTTAGTCCAGTTACATTAAGAGCCGCATTCCGCCTGCTTATGACAGGTGGTGTGGTTCTTATTTGTATGGGTTGGAGCTATGTTCCCGGCCGTACATATTCCATTGTTCCTGACGAGCCAGACTATAGCGACTCCACGCAGTGGTACATTAAATGGCGCGACGGCACTGCCGACATTTTCTATATCATCTCCACAGAGACGGGCGATTTCATTTTAAACGGCGACACCTGTCACCATGCCAACACCTACGACCGCAGCAGCTGCCCCATGATGTTGGTGGAGATGGCGGCAGTAGACTCCTTCTATGGTGGCAGCAACAACTACTTCTCGCCCTATTACCGTCAGGTTACCATACAGTCATGGTTGGACTCCTTAAAAACTTTCGACCGCCTGCCATTGGCGTTGAGCGACGTTGAGCGCAGCTGGGATTATTACCTTAAACACCTGAACCATGGTCGCCCGTTTATATTGGCAGGCTTCAGCCAGGGTGCCCATGCCATGATTAGCCTGCTGAGCCGTATGCCCGACAGCGTTGCCAGCCGGATGGTTGCCGCCTACGTAATAGGTTACAAGGTGACGCAGGCCAACCTCGACACAATCTCCGCTATCCGAGCAGCACAGAGTGCCACCGACGTGGGAGTCACCATAGTATTCAATTCCGTGCGTGCGCCGGAATGTGCTCTCGATTTGGTGAGTGGCGGCAACATGCTGTGTATAAACCCAGTGAACTGGCGCACCGATACGGTGAGTGCCGTCTTTGGCGATACGCTCACCGCCCGCTGCGATCCCGACAACCATCTGCTCCTGGTGGAAGGCTACAGACAGAAAAGACTAACGCCAATTATTGGGCGCGAGGGCAATTACCACGACCGCGAACTGAAGTTCTATTACCCCTACATCCGCCAGAACATGGCCGACCGTGTCAAGGCTTTTTTCAATCGCCAGGACTCGCTAAAGCACAAAAAGTGCCCCATTGAGTGCTACTGTTACGATAATGTGCAATAAATCTGACTTTCATACGTTATATTAAACGTGTTTAGACGTTTAACCATTCTGGTTGTACTGCTGATGGCTGTCATGAATGGCACCTTTGCCCAGTACGATCCGTCGTTCAGTCACTACTGGGCGATGGAGCCGGCGTATAATCCTGCGGCAGCCGGCAAGGGTAACAAGCTGAACTTTACTGCTGCCTACAATATGTCGCTTGTAGGTTTCACCCACAATCCCAAGACCATCTATGCCGGTGCCGACATGCCTCTTAACTTGCTCGGTGCCAACCACGGTGTGGGTCTTCAGCTCCTTAACGACCAGATAGGTCTGTTCAGACATCAGAAGCTGGCTTTGCAGTATGCCTATAAGCACAAGCTGCTGGGAGGTGTCATCAGCGCAGGCATTCAGGCAGGTATCCTTAGCGAAAACTTCGACGGCTCAAAGCTCGATGCCATCGACCCTAACGACCCCGCTTTGTCATCGTCAGAGGTCACAGGCACAGGCTTCGACCTCTGTGCCGGCCTTTACTTTGTACATCGCGCCGGGTGGTACTTAGGCTTGTCGGCCCAGCATCTTAACTCGCCAACTGTCGAACTTGGTGAAACCAGCGAGTTGAGCATCAACGGAACATATTATTTTACAGGAGGATACAATATTAAGCTAAGAAATCCGTTCTTTACAATACACACCTCTGTGCTTGGGCGCACCAACGGGTTGTCATATCGTGGCGACTTGACTGCAAGAGTGCGCTATAGCCATGAGAAGCGTGTGATGTATGCAGGCCTGTCCTACAGCCCCGCCAACTCGGTGTCGCTGCTGGTAGGCGGCAATTTCCAAGGCATAAGCCTTGGATACTGCTATGAGGCTTATACGTCGGCCATCAGCTTAGGCAACGGCAGCCATGAGCTGATATTGGGCTACCAGACCGACATCAACCTCTTCAAGAAGGGGCGCAATAAGCACCAGAGCGTGAGGATTCTCTGAAAGTAGACCATTAACTCCCTGAAAAGAGGGATTTTGAATATGACAAAGGATTAAATGATAAAAGATATGAATGTGGAAAGAATAAACAGCCTGTTTCAAGTAATCAGACATCCCTCCCTTTGGAATGGCTTGGGTGGGCTATTAGCCTTACTTCTCCTGACAAGTTGCTTTGGAGGTAAGGTCACATCGGCCTCAGGAGGCGAGGTGACGGGCAGCGGAGGCCGTGCCTTCACCGAGCCTACACCATTCGGCATGACACTCATCAAGCGCGGACACTTGCGCATGGGCATTGAGCAGCAAGACTCCCTTTGGGGCAAGCAGACACCTGTCAGGGACATCTCCGTTGACGGATTCTGGATGGACGATACCGAGATAACCAACTCGGAGTACCGCCAGTTTGTCAACTATGTCCGCGACTCTATCATACGTGAACGCCTGGCCGACCCCAACTATGGCGGCGACGAGACATACAAGATAGAGGAGGACAAGAACGGCGACCCCGTGAAGCCTCACCTGAACTGGAAGAAGTCCATTCCACGCAAGCCCAATGAAGACGAGCAGCGCGCTTTGGAGAGCGTCTATGTGACAAACCCCGTCACCGGCGAGAAGATGCTCGACTACAGCCAGATGAACTACCGCTACGAATTCTATGACTACACCGCAGCTGCATTGCGCCGCAACCGTCTGAACCCCGAGGAGCGCAACCTCAACACCGACGTGGAGGTAAATCCCGAAGAGGTGGTGTGGATTTCGAAAGACACGGCCTACATCAACGACGAGGGCAAGATTGTGCGCGAGACCATCAACCGCCAGCTTTCTGGGCCGTGGGACTTCCTGAACACCTACATTGTCAATATCTATCCCGACACCACATGCTGGGTGAACGACTTCCCCAACGCCGACAACGAGGTGTACATGCGCAACTATTTCTCCAATCCCGCCTACAACGACTACCCCGTGGTCGGTGTCACTTGGGAGCAGGCAAACGCCTTCTGTGCCTGGCGCACGGAGTATCTGCTCAAGGGTCTTGGGGCTGCAGCCCGCTTTGTGCAGCGCTATCGTCTTCCCACAGAGGCCGAGTGGGAGTATGCCGCCCGTGGCAAGGAGGGCACGGAGTTCCCGTGGGAGAACGAAGATGTTGCTTCCGGAAAAGGATGCTTCTTCGCCAACTTCAAGCCCGACGACGGAAACTACACCAAGGACGGGAACCTGATAACGTCAAAGGTGGGAATCTATTCGGCCAATTCCAACGGCCTCTACGACATGGCGGGAAACGTGGCTGAGTGGACCTCAACCATCTTTACCGAGGCAGGCATCGATGCCATGAACGACGTGAACCCGCAGCTCAAGTACAACGCCGCCAAGGAAGACCCGTACCGGCTGAAGAAGAAGTCTGTGCGCGGAGGCTCGTGGAAAGATCCCGAGAGCTACATCCGCTCGGCATGGCGCTCAAGCGAGTTCCAGAACCAGCCGCGCTCCTACATCGGATTCCGCTGCGTCCGCTCGCTGGCTAACACCGTTAGCGAGAAGGCCAAGGTGTCGAAGAAACAGAAGAAATAGCATTATGGCGTAACATCGGACTATCGTAACAAACAAGCTAACGCTCATCCAAATGACAAAATACAGCAAATTCAACGTAATCTACCGCTTGCAGAAGTGGTTGGACAGCGTCCCCGGGCAGACGTTTATGAACTACGCCTACAGCTGGGGTGCATCAATAGTAATCTTGGGTACACTGTTTAAGCTTACCCACCTGCCTGGAGCCAACTTCATGCTGTTCCTCGGCATGGGAACCGAGGTCGTGGTATTCTTCATTGCGGCCTTCGACCGCCCGTTCGACAAGACTGCCGACGGCATGGACCTGCCTACTCATGTAGGATTGGGAACTATAGGTACAGAAGCTGGAGTGGGAACTGTAGGAGCAGAAGAGGCCGCTGCCCTGTCGCCAGCCATTGAGGGAGTCTCCGGTGGCGGTGGAGTCGCCGGTGGCGGTACCATCATCATCGGCGGCGGTGGCGGAGGTGGCTCCGCTGTCTCGCAGTCACACCTTGCCGAACAGCCCACGGGCCATGATGCTCCAGTGGTCGACACCGAGGCAATAGCAGCCGTTTCGTCGTCGGTCACCACTATGGCAGGCGGCACTGTGGTATCGCCAGTACCATCGGTGAACCCCGAGTTGGAGGAGGCCACCGCCAACTACGTCGACGAGCTGAAGAACCTGACAGAGATGCTCCACAAGGTGTCGGAACAGAGCGAGCGCCTCGCCCGCGACTCCGAGGAGATGGAGAATCTGAACCGCACGCTCACGGGCATCTGCAAGATCTACGAGATGCAGCTTAAGGGTGCAAGCGCACAGATAGGCACCATCGACGAAATCAACGAACAGACGCGCAAGATGGCCGACCAGATAGTGGAACTCAACCATATCTACGCCCGAATGATCGAGGCCATGACTGTCAACATGCCGAAAGCCCCAGTAGCCCCATAAAACAAAGACAATGGCAATAAAGAAAAGACCCATATCTCCGCGCCAGAAGATGATCAACCTGATGTACGTCGTCTTGATGGCCATGCTCGCACTGAACGTCTCCAACGAGGTGCTCAATGGCTTTTCCATCGTGGGAGAGAGCATAGGCCGAACCACAGACAACGCCATCAAGGACAATCTGGCCATCTACGAGGCCTTCGAGGACCAGATGAAAGCCAATCCGCAGAAGGTCAAGGAGTGGTACGACAAGGCACAGCAGGTGAAGCAGATGAGCGACTCGCTCTATGACTTTGCTGCCGAGCTGAAGATGGCCATTGCCCGGGAGGCCGACGGCGACGACGGGAACCCCGACAATCTGGAGAACCAGGAGGATCTGGAAGCTTCCAATCAGGTTATGCTGGCACCGGGACGCGGACGCGGCGAAGCCCTGAAGCAGGCCATCGACTCCTATCGCGAGCGCATACTGAAGATGATTCCCGACACAGCCAAGCAGCGGAACATTGCCAACGACCTCACCACCGAGGTGTCGGCCAAGAAACGCACCTTGGGCAAGAACTGGCAGGAAACACAGTTCGAGTCCATGCCCGCCATTGCCGCCGTCACCATCCTGTCGAAGCTACAGGGCGATGTGCGCAATGCCGAGAAGGAGGTGCTCCACACCCTGGTGCAGAACATCGACGTCAAGGACATTCGCGTCAACCTTCTCGAGGCTTTCGTCATCCCTAACTCGCAGACCATTGTCCGCGGCGACAAGTTCTCGGCCAAGATTGTCATGGCTGCCGTCGATACCACTCAGGTTCCTGAAATATATATAGGTAACCAGAAGGTTACGCTGCGCGACAATGTCTATGAGCGCATCTGCGGCTCCACCGGCGACTTCACGCTGGCAGGCTACATTGAGACCGTCAACGGCAACGGCGACAAGATACGCCGCGACTTCTCGCAGAAGTACACCGTCGTCGACCCCTCGGCCACCGTGTCTGCCGACCTTATGAACATGCTCTATGCCGGCTACAACAACCCCATCAGCGTGTCGGTGCCCGGCGTTCCACTTAATAAGATACAGGCCACCATGAGCGGCGGCACACTCCAGCCCACTGGCCCCGGCAAGTACATTGCCCGCCCGGCCAAGGTAGGCGAGAACGTCACCATCACCGTCACCTCTACCAACACCGGGCGCCCGCAGCAGATGGGGCAGTTCACCTTCCGTGTGCGCCGTCTGCCCGACCCCACGCCCTACATCAACGTGAAGGACGAGCACGGCAATCCCAACCGCTTCAAGGGTGGCGGCATGGTCAAGGGCAACCTTATGGGCATTGAGACCTTGGGAGCAGCCATCGACGACGGCATTCTCGACATACCCTTCCGCGTGGTGTCGTTCGAGACGGTGTTCTTCGACAACATGGGCATGGCAGTGCCCATACCCTCCGACGGCACCAACTTCTCTGCCCGCCAGAAAGACACTTTCCGAAAGCTACAGCGCAACCGCCGCTTCTACATCTCTCGCGTCACCGTCATTGGCCCCGACGGCATACAGCGAACACTGCAGAACCCTATGGAGATAATTGTGAAATAGCGGCCTGCGCCATAAATGACATACTACAATGATAAAGAAAAAGAAGATATGAAAGCAAGTAAATTCCCAATAGCTAAACGATGGATGATAGTGATAGGTTTGTCATTCGTCATTTGCCATCTGTCGCTTAGCGATGCCCAAGCGCAGCCCAAGCGCAGCCGCGTGCAGCAGACACAGCAGGCACAGCAGGCTCAACAGAAGAAGCAGGGTTCGTCATCGTCTATGACGCGACGCATGCAGATCAGCTATCCCGTGGCTCTCGACATGCCCGAAGACGTGGTGTGGAGGCGCGACATCTACCGCGAGCTTGACCTCAACGACGATGCCAACGCCGGACTGTACTATCCCGTGCAGCCACAGGGGAAGGAGATGAACCTCTTTACATATATCTTCAAGTTGGCCTTAGGCAACTATATCCCCGTCTACGAGTATTCAATAGCCAACGATGGCAACGACGACTTCTCCGAGGGGGCAAAGGTCAAGATCCAGCAGATTCTCGACGACCGCCACATATTCTACGAGGAGCAGAACGGTAAGCTGCGCGTCGACAACAGCGACATACCGTCGGCAGAGGTCACCAAGTACTTCCTCAAGGAGAGCGCCTACTACGACCAGGGAAACGCCACCTTCCATATCAAGCCGCTGGCACTCTGCCCCATCATGCTGCGCGACGACGACTTTGGCGGTGAGGCCACGCAGTACCCGCTCTTCTGGGTGAAATACAGCGACCTGGAACCCTTCCTTAGCCGCCAGACCATCATGACGTCGAATGTCAACAACGCCGCCGTCATGTCGATGGACGACTATTTCACACTCAACAAGTACAAAGGCAAGATATATAAGACCAACAACATGCTGGGCAAGACCCTCGCACAGATAGCCGGCGGCGACTCCGCCAAGCTCTCCTCCGAGCAACTGCGCATAGAGGCCGAGTTGGAGGCTTTCCGCACACGCATCTTCGGCGACCAGCAGAAGAAAGACTCGCTTGACAGCATTGCCAATGCCGACCCCAAGGCAGCAAAGGCACTGGCGAGGAAGAAGAAAAGTTCATCGGACCGCACAGAGAAAGCATCTACGCGCGCAGGCCGCAAGCGAAGCTCATCTTCGGCAACATCGCCCGCCAACGCCAACGCCCGTGTAAGCGTGCGCCGCCAACGCCACTGACAACTAAAACCACACACATTACAACTAACCCAAACAAAGACTTGATGAATAGCAATAACGACAGCGACATGACCCGGAGAGAGTTCCTCCGGCGCATAGGAATAGGTACAGGCTCGGCCATGGCTCTCATGGCCTTGGAGCCTTTAAACATTTTGGCACAGTCAAAGCACGACACGGCCACAGCCAGCAACCGTATGACCTACCGCGTGCAGCACGGGTCGGGAGAGCAGATCTCACTGCTCGGCTTCGGCATGATGCGCCTGCCCAACAATCAGGAAGAGGTGAACCGCTTGGTGGACTATGCCATTGAGCATGGCGTCAACTACTTCGACACAGCCCCCATGTATATGGGCGGGCAGTCGGAGGTGCTCACCGGAAACGCCCTCGCGCGACACCCCAGGGAGAAATTCTTCGTGGCAACCAAGATGTCGAATCAGAATCGGCGCACATGGTCGTTCGAGGAGTCGAAAAGTATGTATGAGCGGTCGTTTGAGCGACTCAGGGTTGAACACATCGACTATTACCTGTTGCATAGCATAGGTGGTGGTATGGATTCACTGAAGGGGCGCTTCCTCGACAATGGCTTACTCGAATTCCTACTAAAGGAGCGCAAGGAGGGGCGCATCAAACACCTCGGATTTTCCTATCACGGCGATGTCAGAGACTTCGACTGGCTTCTTGACCGCCAGGAGGAGTACAAATGGGACTTCTGCCAGATACAGATGAACTTCCTCGACTGGCGACACGCATCACTGCGTGGTGGACGCAGAGTGGATGCCGATGCCGAATACCTCTATGGCAAGTGCGAGAAACAGGGAGTACAGTGCGTCATCATGGAGCCGCTGCGCGGCGGTGCCTTCGGCAAGATGGCACAGGAACTCACCGACCAGCTCAAGGCCGTGCATCCCGACGACAGCACCGCACGATGGGCTTTCCGCTGGGTGGGATCCTTCCCCAACATCCTTACCGTACTCAGCGGCATGAACCGTATGGAGCATCTCGAGGAGAACGTGGCCACCTTCTCGCCGGTTGACCCATGCACCGACGCAGAAAACAGGCTGCTGGCCGACATTGCTGACCAGATGTCGGGCTTCCCCACCATTCCTTGCACCACATGCGAGTATTGCATGCCGTGCCCCTATGGTGTCAACATACCCGGAAACTTCGCCTACTACAACGAGGCCGTCAACAGCCATGTGCTGCCACTGCCGCCATCCACCGCCGCCGACTTCTCCACAAAGAAGCAGGCGTTTGCCGATGGCTACCGCAAGGCACTTACCGACGAGAAAACATGGGCCAGCCGCTGCCAGGACTGCGAGGTTTGCCTCTCCAAGTGCCCGCAGCAGATACGCATACCAAACCAGCTGGCACGCATCGTCGAGACGCTACGCAAACAATGACTTATTATCATAAAACAACTAAACAGCAATGAACAGAAAGATTACTCTCACTGCCATCTTTATGGTGGCAACCTTGGGCACCACTGCCCAGAAACCAATGACCGCCCCCGCCGGAGGCAAGGCTATCAGCGACGAGCTTATCGGCATCTTCTTCGAGGACATCTCATCCTCTGCCGACGGTGGACTCTTTGCCGAGCTGCTGCAGAATGGCTCGTTCGAGTTCAGCCCCGCAGAGAAGGACGGATGGGGACCAGGCACTGCATGGAAAACCATTCGCCCCGGACACTCGTTAGGCTACATACAGCCGGTATCCGCCAGCAAAGCAGACCAGAGCTTCACCAAGCCCTACAACAGCAACACCACGATGCGACTGCACGTGGAGCGCGCACGTGAGTTCTACGACTACAAAGGGTGGAGGGGCTTCGGACTGCAGAACGACGGCTTCGACGGCATCAGCGTCAAGGCCGGCAACAACTACGACTTCTCCATGCGTCTGGCCAACGTTGGCGGTGCCAAGCAGATGCGCGTGGCACTCGTGGAGCCGCAGGGCTGGGGCAAGGACCCGAAACTGCTGGTCGATACCATCTTCGACATAACAGGCAACGGCATGAACGACTGGAAGGAGTACCGCGCCACGCTCACTCCTGACACCACATGCCAGAAGGCAGCCCTGCAGCTACTCGTGCTCAACGAGGGCGATGTATATCTCGACGACGTGTCGCTAATGCCACAGGACACCTACAAGGGCCACGGCCTGCGTAAGGACCTGGCACAGGCATTGGCCGACCTCCACCCCAAGTTCATGCGATTCCCCGGAGGATGCGTGGTGCATGGCGGCGGCGACGGATTCTGGAACACCTACCGCTGGAAAAACACCATAGGCCCGCGCCACCAGCGCATACAGCAGAAGAACACATGGGGCTACCATCAGTCCATGGGACTGGGCTACTATGAGTACTTCCAGTTCTGCGAAGACCTCGGCATGCAGCCACTGCCCATACTGCCTTGCGGAGTGAGCTGCCAGGGCACCAACGGCGGATGGGGCATGTGGCCCAAGCAGGCTCAGGACGTGGCACCCATGGACCAGATGGACGAGTGGGTGCAGGACGCTCTCGACCTCATAGAGTGGGCCAACGGCGACCCCGCCACCTCGAAGTGGGCCAAGATGCGAGCCGATGCCGGCCATCCGAAACCTTTCGGACTGAAGTATCTGGGTCTTGGCAACGAGGAAAAAATATCGCCCGAGTTCAACGAGCGCTTTAAATATATATATGAACGCGTGACAAAGGCGCATCCCGAGATTGTAATCGTTGGCACAGCCGGACCAGGCTCACACCCCGGCAACCCCGACTTCGAAAATGGATGGAAGCTGGCCGAGGAGCTTGGCATGCCCATCATCGACGAGCACTACTATGAGCCGAACAAGTACTTCCTCACTTCGCGACAGTACGACAAGTACCCACGCGATCGCAAGACGAAAGTCTATCTGGGTGAGTATGCCGCCAAGGACAAGAAGCTCATCGACGCCCTGGCCGAGGGTCTCTACCTGCTCCATGTAGAGCGCAACGGCGACGTGGTCTGTATGACCAGCTACGCACCGCTCTTCGCACGCAAGAACGCCACCAACTGGAACCCCGACCTCATCTACTTCGACAACGAGCGCCCATTCCTCACCTGCAGCTACTACGTGCAGCAGATGTTCGGACAGTCTGCCGGCCAGTACTACTACGGCGACTGCGTCACGTTCGAGGGCGATGCCCCAGGCACCGTGCAGCCAGTTGAGAACAGCACCTACGGACAGTCGGTAGTGCTGAACGTGAAGACCCGCCAGCTCTTCGTCAAGCTCTGCAACGCAGGTGACCAGGCCAAGAAGGCAACGATAAACCTCTCTCGCTTTGGCCTGAAGAAGATAGCCACCAAGACCGTCCTCGAAGGTTCAGCCAACGACGAGAACAACTTCGACGCACAGCCCATAGCCCCGAAGAAGGAACAGTTCAAGCCCAAGAAGAAGTTCGACATCGAGCTTGCACCATACTCAATGGTCATGCTCCAGTACCAGCTATAGCCACTGACGATACACAGCCCTGTGGGGCTCCACTAAAAACACTCCACTCTCGTACGCGAGCGTAAGGTGGAAATGCCCCAGAGGGGCATTAGGCTGCGCATGGAAATTATAATATCTTAACGAATAAATAAATAAACAACAAAAAAACGCAAAATAGGTTGACACGCTGACACAACGCCGATGTACAGGGCGTTTGCAACCTTTTTCAAGGGTGACACGGGTGACACAAGGCTGACACATTTGCGGGGAAGCGAGAGGGATTTTTCCGACCTGTGCGATTGAGCTGTAGTATGACCGCAAGGCGGTCACCTCTCAATAACCGGGCGGTGCAAAGCACCCCCGGAGAAGGTGAGGTGAGGACAACGACCCTGTAGGGGTCGCCCAATACTGCTGCTGGGGCACTCTTTTAGAGTGCTTTCTGCCGACTTCCTGCTTCCGCAGGTCCTTCGGACACTGCGGTTATTGAGCGTAGACGCTTTCAGCGTCTTTTCAACCGCACAGGTCGGATTTTTCTGTTCTGCAGAGCATGCGAAAAAGTGAATTCTCGAGAGAATTGAACGGAAAAGTGGCACTTGAACATGAGTAAGGGGAACTTTAGCTTTGAATTCTCGAGAGAATTCAAAGCTCAGTGGCTGCTGTGCACCAAAAAACGACAACCTAAACTACGTAGGCTTACAGCCTGTCAATTTCTTCTGCGGTGAGGCCGGTTACTTTCGAGATAAACTCTACTGGCGAGCCAAGTTCTTTCATCTTGCGGGCATTCTTTGTCTTTTCGTTAGCCTGTCCTTTCTTGAATCCATCGTCATAAAAGACTCTCTCGCGGTAGACGGCTATCGTAATTTGTTTGTTTCTATGTATTGCGCCACCCGCGCATGGAGCCACAGTGGTAACCCGCTGCAAATTTACGTAAAAAAGGAGAAAGTGCAAAACTTTCGGCAATAAGAATGCTTATTAACAAAAAATGATACGTTTTTCTTTGCCATCTTGGAAAATATGGCTAACTTTGCCGCCGCTAAGAAGATAGAGCCTCGGACTCTGGCAGTTTTGCGGGCTACATAAATATATTTATAGACAAAAAGATTTGCGTATGAAAAGAAATGCAATACTGCGAAGTGCAGTAATGACTGTGATGCTGATAGCAGCATTGGCCATGAAGGCCGGCAACATGCAGTACCTAAGCATTACGGTAGAAGGAAAACAGGTGGTATTCTCATTGGCCGACCACCCGGTTATCACATACGCCAACAACACGCTGTTGGTGAAGACCCCCACTGAGGAGGTGGAGATACCCGTGGCGAAAATATCGGGCTATGAGTTTACCGAGGAGCCGTCGGCCATCCGCGACCTGAAGCTCACTAAACCCGCCATAGGAGGCGGACTTGTGGTGTTCAGCGCCCTGCAGCCGGGGAGCGCCGTTACCGTTGCCGCAGCCGACGGGCACCTGCTGCAAACAGTGAGCGCCAATGCAGACGGCACAGCCATCGTGGACCTGAGCGGACAGGCGAAGGGCGTGTACGTTGTATCTACAAAGGGAGGTTCAATAAAAGTAATCAACAAATAAAAGCATAAACGACATGAAGAAGAATTACATTATGACGATGATTGCCATGATGCTTATGGCCATCGGTGCATACGCACAGTCGAACACCTACAGCATGATTATCGAAATGACCAATGGCACAAAGTTCACCATAGGCCCCAACGATATTCAGAACATCACCTTCAACGAGGGTCAGATAACCATCAGCGGCTCAACCATAATGGAGCTGATACAGGCCAACGAGGGCCTGAAGACGTCGGTGGAGGGTAACGCAGCCGCAACGGCCGGCAACTCACAGAAGATTGAAGCCATTGAAGCCAAGGTTGACGCCAACACCACCCAGATAGCTACCAACAGCACAAAGATTGACAATAACGGCAAGCAGATAGCCGACAACAGCTATATGGTGGACAGCCTGGCAAAGAAGATTGCCGACATGGGAACGAGCGGCGACCTGAACTATGTTACCCCCGCACGCATGGACAGCATAGTAAAGGTGCTGCGCACCCACCAGACAAAGATAGACCTGATGGCTGGCTATCCATCTTGGTCACAGGTGCAGACACAGATAAACCAATACTCCAGACAGGCTGATGACGCGCAGACGAAACTTAACTCTGCCATTTCCGACATAACGAACATCAAGAAGGAGATAGAGACGCTGAAGTCGCGCTGCACTGCCTTGGAGACCAGTGTTGCCAACAAGGCCGACAAGAAAGACCTGACTGCCCTGCAGACGACCGTAAACAACAAGGCTGAAAAGAGCGACGTGACCGCCCTGCAGACAACCGTAAACAACAAGGCCGACAAGAGCGACGTGACCGCCCTGCAGACAAAGGCAAAGGAGCTGTCGGACAAGATTGCCAAGTTGGAGACAGCAGTAGCAAACCTGCAGAAGCAGTAGTTTGGAGGGGGCTTCTCAGCGTAGCACCCGTTTAAGGAACATCTATAAATTGTAGGGACTTACTTCATGTATGTCCAATCCTATGCGGATTTACGGACATACATAAAGTAAGTCCCTACTGATTTAGTACATGTAGACCTTGAAGGTTTTTACTGAACCTGGGGCACCCTGTTCAGCACGCGGCAGATACTCTAAAGCGGTGACAGTCTGCACTGAACCGAGGTCGATGACCAGCAGATGAGGCAGGGCAGCGCCCTTCTCCGTCTGCCAGTAGGTGGACTCCTGCAGGTCGAACACCTTGTCGCCGGTGTGGTTGCCGTTCTCCTCCTCGCTGCTGGCATACTTAGTGGTCCACGGCTCGCGGCTCAATCGCTTGCCGTCGGTGCCCTGCACATACAGCTCTGCTATGGCCACGCGGTCGCCGTCCTTTTGGGTTGAGAGGCACTCGATGGCGAGGTAGCGGCCCTTCTGCGGGGTGGTGAAGGTTATGGTCTGCCAGCCGTTGCCGGGCTTGAGGGTGGCGGTTCCGGTGGACAAACCACCAGACACGGACACGGGTGTGGCGCTGTTCAGGTCGGGCTTGTCGCCGATGTTGTTGTGCTTGTTGCTCTTCTCCAACTGCAGCTTGTTCAGCTCAGGCTCTGCCTGTCCCCAAACAACGGCCTCCTTCGGGCCAACGACGTCGAGGAGAATAACCTCGTTCCTGCCCTTCTTCAGCCAGCAGCCGGGCACGTAGAGCGTCTGTTGCGGGCCGATGCTCCAGATACGGCCCATGGCGTGACCATTCACATACACCTGTCCCTTGCCCCACGTCTCGAAGTTCAGGAAGGTGTCGCCCACCTTCTTCAGTGTGAAATAACCGCGGTGATAGCCCGCTTTGAGGAAATCACCCTTTACCGTTTCAGGCACTTTGGTTTCAAATGCCTTTACAGCTGTTTGGTAATCATCGGGAATAATGGCATTAACCCATGTCTTAGGTTTCACCGTTATCTCATACTTTTCCATATCGCCGGTAATCGTCACGTTACCAATAATGCCTTTGAAGTCCTTGATGGCACGACCGAAGTTAATACGCCCCATGCCTTCAACGATGATGGAAAGCTCTGCATCTTTCCTCATGGGAGGCAAGGTGAGCGACTTCTCGTTCTTCACACGGTCAATCTTTCCAATATACTTTCCGTCAATAAACACTTGTGCGAAGTCATGAAATTCGCCAGTAAGAACGCTCTGGCTCTTGATCTCGGGCAGGGTCGTTGTGTAAATCATAGTACCCCACCCCATATCCATTTCTTCAAAAGTCTTTGGTTCTGGTGAAACAACCACTTGGCTTATGCCAGTCATCAGCGGTGCAAACTCCGTGAGTTCAAACTTGGGCACGGTGATGATGGGCATGGGCGATTTTGGCAGTTTGGGCAGCGACTTGTCTGAGTATTTCTGCATCATGGTGCGCAGTTCCCAGAACTTGGGTGTGGCCTGTCCATACTCGTTGATGGGGGCGTCGTAGTCATACGAGGTCACGTCGGGTGCGAAGCCAGGCGAGTTGGCCCCTGCCCAGTGGCCGAAGCTGGTGCCACCATGGGTCATATAGAGCGAGAAGCTGATGCCCTTCGACAGCATTTCATCCATTCCCTCCACCATATCCTTGGCAGGGCGCGTCTCGTGGCGGGCGCCCCACTTGTCGAACCAGCCGCTCCAGAACTCTGAGCACATCTTGGGCGCATTGGGGCGCAATTCGCCAAGGCGACGGAACTGGTCGTCGATGTTGGCACCCGTGCCGAAGTTCATCGTCCAGGTGAGGTCGTCGAGGCCGTTCTTCTCGAAGTTGCTGGACCAGTCGCACTGGAACAGCGACAGCTCCTTGCCATAGATGCCACGCAGGCAGTCGCGAATCTCCGAGACGTAGGGCTTGTCCTCGCCATAGCTTCCGTATTCGTTCTCCACCTGAATCATGATGATAGGACCGCCATTCTGGATGGTCAGCGGCTTGAGCTGCTCACCCACTTTCTCCTCGAAAATCTTCACGCGCTCCATAAAATAAGGATCGCGCTCGCGCAGGCGTATATCCTTTTTCTTTAATAGCCACCAGGGCAGACCGCCCATCTCCCACTCGGCGCAGACGTAGGGGCCGGGGCGCACAATGACGTAGAGGCCGTTCTTCTGGGCCAGGCGGCAAAACTCAGCCACGTCGTTGTTGCCCGTGAAGTCGAAATCGCCCTCGCGCTGCTCGTGGATGTTCCAGAAGATGTAGATGCACACGGCGTTCATGCCCAGTGCCTTGCACATCTGGATGCGGTGCTCCCAGTAGGGGCGGGGAATGCGGGGATAGTGTACTTCAGCCGCCTTCACGATGAAGGGCTGTCCGTTGAGCAAAAAGGTCTTGTCGCCCGTGGTAAACGTGCCGGGCTTGTTGGCGGCAAAGACTGTTGCCGATGTCATGACAAATAGTGTCAAGAGTGTCAGTAGTTTCTTGTTCATAGTCATAGGTTGTGAGAAAAAACGAAAAAAGGTGGATGGGGAAACCATCCACCACTGTGTCTGTTGAGTTCTACTCGTTGTCGGGGGCCTTGTCGATAAGGTCCATGAACTGGTCGAGCTTCGGCGTGATGATAATCTGCGTGCGGCGGTTGCGCTGCTTGCCCAGCTCGGTGGTGTTGGGCTGCAGCGGGTTGTACTCGCCACGTCCGCCAGCGGTCAGGCGCTTCGGGTCCACACCGTACCTGGTCTGCAGGGCCTGTACCACCGACGATGCCCTCAGACAGGAGAGGTCCCAGTTGTTACGTATGTTCTCGCGAGAGATGGGCACGTTGTCGGTGTTACCCTCAATGAGCACGTCGTAGTCCTTGTAGTCGGTAATGATCTTTGCAATCTTCGATAGAGTCTCCGAAGCGCGGTCGTTAATCTCGTAAGAGCCGCTCTTGTAGAGCATGTTGTCGGCCAGCGAGATGTAGACCACACCCTTAAGCACCTGTACGTCAACCTCCTTCAGCTCCTCCTTCGAGAGCGAGCGTGTCAGGTTGTTGGTAAGCACCATGTTCAGCGAGTCGCTCTTTGACTTCACCTCCACGAGATGTCTGATATACTGGTTCGACTCGTTGATCTGGTCAACCAGCTTCTCTATGGAGATATTGTTCTGCGAGGCGTTGGTAAGGCTCTTGTCGAGCGACTGCTGCAAGGCAGTATAGGCATTCTTTGACTCCTGCAAAGCGCGCTTCTGCGCCTCGAGCTGCTCCTCAAGGCTTGCCAGGCGAGCGTTCTTGGCGGCCAGGTCCTCCTTTGCCGACTGCAGGCTTTGGGTTAGCGACTTATTCTCTGTCTGGCAGTTTGCCAGTTCTTTCTTGCTTGCACAGCCGGTCATCATGATGGCAGCAGCCAGTGCGAAAAACATTGTTTTCTTTTTCATAACTTAATCCTGATTAGGGGTTTTGACGGTGCAAATATAATGATATGTAACGAGAAAGCGTACTTTTGTTTGATTTTATTAATGTCATTTAGCATCGGATGACACTTTTGTTACGATATTTCTTCGTATCTTTGCACCATCTTTAACACAAGCACCATGTTTCTACGCATACTGACCACCTTTTGCCTGACAGTGACAATGCTGACGGCCACCGCACAGCAGCGCCACGGCGACGGCATTGACGATGTACTTCAATACACTCCCTACGCTACGGTCTTCATACTTAAAGCCGCTGGCGTGGACAGCCGCCATGAGTGGCCTCAACTTGCCGCCACGGCCGCCGCTTCGTGGGTGGCGTCGGCAGGCGTGGCCTACGTGCTCAAGCACAGCATAAAGGAGTGGCGCCCCGACCATAGCGACCAGCGGTCGTTTCCTTCTGGTCATGCCACTTTTGCCTTCGCCGGCGCCACGGCCTTGCACAAGGAGTTCGGACACCTGTCGCCTTGGGTCAGCGTAGGCGGATATACCGTGGCAGTGCTGACTGCCGCCGACCGTGTGCGCCGCGACCGTCACCACTGGTACGACGTGTGTGCGGGAGCTACTATCGGCTTTGCAGTTACCGAGGCTGCCTATATGATTAGCGAAAAAGTGTTTCCGAAGAAAGACGTTGGCGTAGCCTTCACTGGCAACAGCCTGTCGCTGGCGTACAGATGGTAGGGAAACGCTTATAGATGCAAACGTTTGCATGGTTTATTCGGAGAAAACGGAAGAATAAAGGAACATCGAAGAGGAAATTGTTGTAATTTTGTGGGCATAACAACCATCCGCCGGCATTGTGCTGCTGCGGAACAATCTATTGTCGATTATGAAATTACTATTCAACCTTGAGTATCAAACCACATTCGGAGAGGAATTGGTGCTGAATGTGATGACAAGCGAACAGAATGTTGAAAGTCACAAGATGACCACCAACGACGGCATGCACTGGACTTGCGGCATGACCAAGGACGCGGAGACAGGAACTTACGTCGACTACTACTACTCCCTGATGCGGGGCGAGGAGGAAATGCGGCATGAGTGGCTTGTGGAGCCACACAGGTTAGAGTTCGCGGCAGAAAAGGGCAAGTGCTACACCGTATATGACCACTGGATAGACATTCCCGAAGACTCTTACATGTATTCGTCGGCCTTCACCGAGTGTGTGGCCAAGCGCGAGCGCATGCTCAGCACCAAGTCGCAGTTCCCGCGTACCATACGCATGAAGGTGCGTGCACCGCAGCTGCGCCAGAACGAGCGCCTCGGACTGGTTGGCGGCGAGGAGGTGCTGGGGGCTTGGAACGCTCATCAGGCACTGCCCATGGCTGAACATGAGTATCACGAGTGGGTGATAAGCCTCGACCCGGCAACACTGCCACGGCGCTTCGAGTTTAAGTTCGTGGTGCTTAACGATGATGGTGCACAGCAGCCTATATGGGAGAACGGCATGAACCGCACAATAGAGCTTGCCGACACAAGGGACGACGACGTGGTGGTCTACGAGCTGCCCCAGGCTTATTTCCCCGTCTACCCGTGGAAGGGAGCCGGCACAGTGATTCCTGTCTTCTCGCTCCGCTCGGAGGGAAGCTTTGGCGTTGGTGACTTCGGCGACCTGAAGAAAATGGTGGACTGGTGCGACAAGACACGGCAGCGAGTGCTGCAGGTGCTGCCCATCAACGACACCAACATGACGCGCACATGGCAGGACAGCTACCCCTACAACAGCATAAGCATCTATGCCCTGCACCCGCAGTACTGCGACTTCCGCCAGCTGCCCGAAATCAAGGACCCTGCCAAGCGCGAGCACTTCGAGGCACTGCGCCAAGAGTTGAACCAACTGCCGCAGATAGACTACGAGCGCATGTTTGCGACAAAGATGGACTATCTGCGCGAAATCTTCGAGCAGGAGTGGGCATCGGTGCAGCGCTCGGCAGAATACAAGACGTTCTTCGAGAACAACAAGGAGTGGCTCGTGCCTTATGCTGCCTTCTGCTACTACCGCGACCTCTATGGCACTGCCGAATACGGGAAATGGCCGGAGGAAGCCACGCTCCAGAACACCCAGAAGGCAAAGTTCAAGGGCAAGAAGGAGCTGAATTTCTGGTACTTCGTGCAGTTCCAGTTAGACAGACAGATGCGCTCTGCCCATGAGTACGCGCGCTCGCGTCGCGTAATATTAAAAGGTGACATTCCCATCGGCATCTCGCGCGACGGCGTCGAGGCCTGGGTGGAGCCAAGGTATTTCAACCTGAACGGCCAGGCCGGGGCACCACCCGACCCGTTTTCTGCCGAGGGGCAGAACTGGGGCTTCCCAACGTACAACTGGGACGAGATGCTTAAGGACGGGTGCTCATGGTGGGTGCGCCGCTTCCGCAAGATGGCCCAGTACTTCGATGCCTACCGCATAGACCACGTCTTGGGATTCTTCCGCATCTGGGAAATTCCCGTGCCTGAGAAGTCGGGGCTGATGGGACAGTTCTCACCAGCCTTAGGACTGAGCCGCGAGGAGATAGAAAGCTACGGCGTGACTCTGCGCGATGGGCTGTTCCTTGTCGACCACAAGCGGCCTGACCGCTGGCACCCCCGCATTGCCGTACAGTACCAGGAGGCCTACAAGGAACTGCCTGACGAAGAGAAGTTCTGTTTCAACCGTCTCTACAACGACTATTTCTATAGCCGCAACAACCACTTCTGGTACCAGGAGGCCATGAAGAAGCTGCCAAGGCTGACACAGGCCACACGCATGCTGGTATGTGCCGAGGACTTGGGCATGGTTCCCGACTGCGTGCCCTGGGTGATGAACGAGTTGCGGATACTGTCGCTTGAGATACAGTCGATGCCGAAGGAGAGCCGCTACCGCTTCGGGCGCCTAAGCCATAATCCCTACCGCTCGGTGTGCACCATCTCAACCCATGACATGGAAACACTGAGGCAGTGGTGGGACCAGGACGAGGAGCGCACTCAGGATTACTATACCACCATTCTTCGCCGCAACGACAAAGCCCCACACCCCCTGCCGGGATGGTTGGCCAAGGACATTGTCAGCCGCCACCTCACCTCGCCCTCCATGCTGTGTCTCCTATCGTTGCAGGACTGGCTTGCCATAGACGAGAAACTCAGGCTGCCTGACCAGAACGCCGAGCGAATAAACATTCCCGCTAATCCGCGACACTACTGGCGCTACCGTATGCACCTGACACTTGAACAGCTGATGAATGCCAGTGAACTGAACAACGAGATTTCAGAGCTTATACTACAGAGCGGCAGGAAATAGGCATACAGCAGTATTGAGCCCCAGTAAATCCGGCAGGAACACTAAGTTTCTGCCGGATTTTACATACTGTAAAGCATTGGAAGCATACGAACAAGCGGTTGAAAGAAAAAAGAGCGAAATTTGCAGCCGAAAGAATTTCATTTACAATCAACCATTTTATCAACTATTCAAGAATCAAGCTCATGAAAAAATTGTTTACACTTATTGCAGGCATGCTGCTGATTGGCAGCGGAGCATTTGCACAGGACAAGTGGACCACCATTACCACTAATGGTAACATGGAAGGCGAGCAATCGCCAGACTGGTCAAGTTTCTGGTGTCACGATTGGCGCGAAGTAACCGAGGGTGAAGAACTTTTAGGAGGTGGTCAGCAAAGAGACTCTAATGGCCAGTTCCAAGGCTTTGCTGAAATTGTTGAGGATCCTATTAAGCCAGGCAACCACTGCGCGAGAGTGATAATCCGCAGTAAAGAGGAGGCAGATGCCGCTGGCAATACCATTACGGACGCAGCTAACGGCAAACCAGATTGGGCAGAATGGGACTCCCAGTTCTTTATTTATGCCACGGAAACCATTCCCCAAGGAAAAGAAGTCCGCTTGATTATGAAAGTTAGGGCTGAAAAGGCAGGAAATCTTCAGACTCAGGCACACTATAATCCAGGTAACTATAACCACTGGCAGCTTTTCGGTGATATAGAATATACTACTGAATGGAAGCAAATAGAGGTTACGCAGACCATAACAGCCGACATGACACAGGAGGCTAACGGAAAAGCGTTCCAAAGTGTGGCATTCAACCTTTCAACGATGAGGGATGGCAACGTCATCTATTTTGACGACGTAAGGCTGCAAGTCAGAGACCCGCAGGAGAATGAGGAGCCAGAGTTTACTGGGTGGTTTAATTTCTTGAGGAACGGCATCAACTCTGCCGACAAATTCAAGTTTAGCAACGGAACATTCACAAACTTCACCGGGCGCGACGGTTCGACTGGCAAAGACCAGCCTGCAAGAATTGTGAACGATCCTCTTGACGGCCAGCCAGCCCTAAATGTAACCAGTATCTGCTACAATAGTACTTATCAGAAGGAAGAGAAGACAGAGATTCTTGATGGTGACGGGCAGCCTGTACTCGACGAGGACGGCAACCCCACTTACGAGATAAGCTACACAGAGCTTCCATGTTATATAAAGGAAAACGGCGACACACTCAAGAAACAGGATGGTAGTATTGGTATCGATGACTGGCAGACACAGTTCTTCGTAGCTACTCCGCACGTGTTCAAGAATGGTGAGAAGTTCAGGTTCGTTATTTCGGTTCGAGCCGATAAGGAAACCACCATTCAGACGCAGATTCACAGAGGCCCCGGTGACTACCTGCACTATCAGTTACTTGGTGATATAAATGTCACTACAGAATGGGAGACGTATATATTTGAGCAGGCAATAGATGGTAGTCAGGCAGGAGGTTCTACTTTTGCTTTCAACTGTAACGTGCTGAAAGAAGAGGTAAACAACTATTATTTCCGCATAGATGAGATTTCTATTAACGCTGCCAGCGCAACCGATGACGATAGGACACTGATGAGAAAGAGCATTTCCTTACCTGTGCCAGCATTGGAGAAAGATGTCAATGTTAAGATTGACCTGAGTGAGATGATGGAAATCCTGAGAATTGAAAACCTAACAGAATTCTTGAATGACAACACGTTGAAGGCTACAGTGAAGAAAGTTGAGGGCG
This sequence comes from Prevotella sp., assembly GCA_017449025.1. GTDB lineage: Bacteria > Bacteroidota > Bacteroidia > Bacteroidales > Bacteroidaceae > Prevotella. The sequence goes on from JAFSKJ010000009.1 coordinate 37,150, forward strand.
AAGGTGACGATGAAGATGTCACGGTATCTCTCATGGGTGGTCTGCAAGCTACAACTGGTATATTCATCAATGACATAGGCTCATGGATTGACGATGACCAGGGAATAAACATTTACTTCCCAGAAGAGGGTATCTCTGGTAACGAGGCTACTATCAATATTGGTAACTTTGCCGAGACAGAGTTTACGCCAGGAAATACTATTCAGACAGTCATCTGCTTCGAAAAGGATCATTGGATGTATGCCTTTGACGTGACATTAATGGATCCTGCTGCCTACGAGGCACAGTCAGGCATCACAGACGTGAAGGTTACAAAGAACGGCAATGGTGCCATCTACGACCTGTCAGGCCGCAAGGTTACCGCCCCTGCAAAGGGACTGTACATCAAGGATGGCAAGAAGTTCATAATGAAGTAACATTGTTTTTATCATTGCGTACTTGGCGTGTCGGCTCTTCCGGAGTCGGCACGCTTTCTATTCTTTACCTCTCTACTCATGCTTCTGCAATCGTTTGTCATAATTGTAGGCAAAAAAAGGGTAAAGGACTTTGCCGTTTCCCAATAATTGCCTAACTTTGCGGTGAATAACCAAAACACAAGCAGCATGAAACGAGAAAGACTTCTTCTATCATTATTGCTCGCACCCTTGGTGGCAATGGCGGGCACGGTCAAGTCGCCCAATGGAAACATAGAGCTTAACTTCTCTGTAGACACCCAAGGCCGACCAACCTACGGCGTGAACTTCAAGGGGCACCCCGTGGTGCTCCCGTCGCACTTAGGCTTGGAGCTGGCGAAGGACAAGCATGCCTCGAAGGGCATGAACGAGACAGACCTTATGGGCGGCTTCTCCATTGCCAAGGAAGAAACATCTGCTTTCGACGAGACATGGCGACCGGTATGGGGCGAGACCGCCACCATCCGCAACCACTATGTAGAGTATGTTGCCGTACTGCAGCAACAAACGGAGCAGCGTGAGATGACCATCCGCTTCCGCGTCTACGACGATGGAGTAGGCTTCCGCTATGAGTTCCCACAGCAGAAGAACCTGAACTATTTCCTAATCAAGGAGGAGCGCACAGAGTTTGCCATGGCTGGCGACCATACCGCATGGTGGCTGCCCGGCGACTACGACACCCAGGAGCAGGAGACTCAGGAGTGCCGCCTTTCCGAAATACGCGGACGCATGAAAGAGGCCGTTAACTGGGGCAACAGCTCCGTAGCCGTCTTCTCAGAGACAGGCGTGCAGACCTCGCTCCAGATGAAAAGCCAGGACGGCCTCTATATCAACATCCACGAGGCAGCCTGCGCCGACTACGCCACCATGCACCTCGAACTGGTGGATGCGCAGACCAGCGCGCTTACCACCAAGCTTGGCGGCGGCAGCAATGCCTATACGCCCAATCCCACGCCGTCGCCATGGCCACTGCCCAAGCCCCTTACCTTCGTAAGCCACCTCACCCCCGATGCCACAGGGCTGAAGGGAGCCATGCAGACGCCCTGCACCACGCCCTGGCGCACGGTGATGGTTTCCGACGATGCCCGCGACATGCTCTCCAGCAACCTCATCCTAAACCTAAACGAGCCGTGTGCACTTGACGACGTGAGCTGGATTCACCCCACCAAGTACTGCGGTGTGTGGTGGGAGATGATTGTTGGCAAATCGTCGTGGAACTACACCGACGAGTTCCCCAGCATCAAGCTCGACCAGATAGACTGGACAAAGGTGAAGCCCAACGGCCGCCACGCCGCCAACAACGAGAAGGTGAAGCGCTATATAGACTTCGCAGCCAAGAACGGCCTCGACCAGGTGCTCGTTGAGGGGTGGAACGTTGGCTGGGAAGACTGGGCCAACATGTGGAAGCGCGACGTCTTCGACTTCCAGACCCCATATCCCGACTTCGACCTGCAGATGCTCAACGACTATGCCCACTCCAAAGGCGTCAAGCTGCTCATGCACCACGAGACATCAAGCTCTACGCAGAACTACGAGCGCCACTTGGAGAAAGCCTTCAAGCTGATGAACCGCTATGGCTACGACGCCGTAAAGACCGGCTACGTGGGCGACATCATCCCGCGCGGCGACCACCACTACTCACAGTCTATGAACAACCACTACCTCTATGTGGTGAAGGAGGCCGCCAAGCACCATGTCATGGTGAACGCCCACGAGGCCACCCGCCCAACAGGCCTCTGCCGCACATACCCCAACCTGGTAGGCAACGAGAGCGCCCGCGGCACTGAGTACGAGGCCTTCGGCGGCTCGCGCCCCGACCACACCTGCATACTGCCCTTCACCCGCCTGCAGGGCGGCCCCATGGACTATACGCCCGGCATCTTCGAGACACAGCTCTCTACCTGGAGCGACAACAAGTCGTGGGCACGCATAACGCTGGCCGGCTCCTTGGCACTATACCTCACCATGTACTCTCCGCTACAGATGGCTGCCGACCTACCGGAGAACTACGAGCGCTTCGACGATGCCTTCCAGTTCATCCGCGACGTGGCCTGCGACTGGGATGAAAGCATATACCTTGAGGCCGAGCCTGCCGACTACATCACAGTGGCACGAAAAGCCAAAGGCACCGACAACTGGTTTGTTGGCGGCAAGTGCGATGAGAATGGACATAAAAGCACCATAAAGCTCGACTTCCTCGACAAGGGCCGCAAGTATGCCTGCACCATCTACGCCGATGCCCCCGACGCCCACTATGAGCATAACCCTAAGGCATATACCATCAGCCGGCGCACTGTCAAGCGCGGCGATGTGCTCAAACTGACCGAGGCTCCGGGAGGCGGCTTTGCTATCAGCTTGATAGCGCGATAGTTAAAAAGGCTGACAAAGATGTTAAAAAGGTTGTTATCGCGCACAAATAGTTGATTTAAGTCAAGAAAAGCGTGTATTTATGCACTTTTGTGGCCATAACTCTTGCATATAACCAAAAAACATCGTACCTTTGCATCGTCAAACAAGACAAATTGGTTAATAGATTGTTTTAGGTTAGTAGTAATATTTATAGTTTTAGGTTTTTAGTTATTGGTAAAAAAGAGAAAGTTTTCAACTGTAGGATAGCAGGTGGTCGCTGTGAAGCTCCCATTTAAACTTTCGAATTTTTAGTCCTACGTGGACTAAAAATTTCTTTAAGAGAAAAGGATTTTTAGTTAAACATAGGCTTGAGACGCCGCTGCTCGTGAAGAGTAGTGGCGTTTTTTTATTTCATCAGCCACCGTTGGCCGCACTCAACCATTGGCACAACTATCTCCTCGTTGGTGGAGTCGCCAAAGCAGAGCACCAGAAACACGTTGGTGCAACCCTGTAAGCTGTCGGCACGGGCGTTCATTATCCTCACCTCGCGTATGCCTCTGTGGGTGGCCTGCTGCTGCGCCACAAACTGCTTATATGCCACAAGCAACTGCTCGCGGTAGTCGCTATGCAGGCTGTCAGCTCCGGCTCTGCCGTCCAGGAATCGCTCATACTGCCCGGCAGCCAGTTGCCGGTAATAGTTCTTGGCAGCTTCTGAGGCCAGCTCTTCGGGTGTCGGGCTGTTGCTGCATGCAGTGAAGAATGCAAGTAGCAAGCCCACCCAAGCCACAAGGGGCCGGGTGGGCTTTTTCTTATTTCTGGCGTATGAACACATTGATGGGTGAGCCTGTTAGTGTCCAGTTTTCGCGTATCTTGTTCTCAAGGAAGCGCCTGTAGGGTTCCTTCACATACTGTGGCAGGTTGGCGTAGAACACGAAGGTGGGAATCTGTGTGTCGGGAACCTGAGCCACATACTTTATCTTGATATACTTGCCCTTTACCGATGGTGGCGGGGTGGCTTCAATTATCGGCAGCATCACCTCGTTCAGCTTGGTGGTGCCTATGCGTGCCTTGCGGTTCTGATACACATCCTTCGCCGTTTCCAACACCCTGAAGATTCGCTGCTTGGTGAGTGCCGAGGCAAAAATGATGGGGAAGTCAACGAAGGGTGCCATGCGCTGGCGAATGGCACTCTCGAAGGTAGAGATCACCACCTGCGACTTGTCTTCCACCAGGTCCCACTTGTTCACCACAACCACCAGCGACTTGTTGTTCTTCTGTATAAGCTGGAAGATGTTCATGTCCTGAGCCTCAATGCCTCGCGTGGCATCAATCATGAGTATGCAGACGTCGGAATTTTCTATGGCCCTGATGGAGCGCATGACAGAATAGAACTCCAGGTCTTCCGACACCTTGTTCTTGCGCCTTATGCCGGCAGTGTCAACAAGGTAGAAGTCGAAGCCGAACTTATCGTAGCGGGTGTAGATGGAGTCGCGTGTGGTGCCGGCTATCTCTGTCACGATGTGGCGTTCTTCGCCTATGAAGGCATTAATGATGCTCGACTTCCCGGCGTTCGGACGCCCCACGACGGCAAAGCGCGGTATTCCCTCCTCAAGGTCGTCGCTCTGCTTCTCCGGCAATATCTCCAGCACCTTGTCAAGCAGGTCGCCGGTGCCACTGCCCGTGGCGGCACTTACACAGTAGGGGTCGCCCAGGCCAAGCTTGTAGAAGTCGTACTGCCCGTACAGGTCTTTGTTGTCATCAGCCTTGTTGGCCACAAGAATGGTTGGGAGCTTGGCCCGCCGCAGTATCTGCGCCACGTCCATGTCCCAGTCGGTGACACCATTCTTGATGTCGCAAAGGAAAAGCACCAGGTCGGCCTCCTCGGTGGCTATTATCACTTGCTTGCGTATCTCCTCCTCGAAAATGTCGTCGGAGTTGACCACCCATCCGCCCGTGTCCACCACCGAGAACTCCCGGCCGTTCCATTCGCACTTGCCGTACTGGCGGTCGCGTGTGGTGCCGGCCTCGTTGCTCACAATGGCCTGGCGCGACTTCGTCAGGCGGTTGAACAGCGTAGACTTGCCTACGTTCGGACGACCTACAATGGCTACTAAGTTCCCCATGTCGCGTCTCTAATTATCTTACAATAACTTTCTCACCATTGATGATATATACGCCTGCGGGCAGCTCGCTCTTCACGCTCTTGGCGCTCACCTGCTTTCTCACCACGTTGCCCTTCATGTCGTAGACATCAACAAGCCCGTCGACCGTCTGCAGTGCCTTTATGCCTGTGGCGTCGCCAAGGTCGGCACCGTGCCTGATTTCAATGGCCGTGGCCGTGGTCGACTGCTCTTCCCAGCTGAAGCCGCAGCGTGTGGGCAGGAACGATGCCACGCCGTCCGTGCGGATGAGAATGCTCTCAAGCACTGCCTTGTCCTGCTTGGCGGGAATGCCATAGAGGCCTTCCTTCTGGCGCTGCTGCCAGCTGCTGCTGAAGGCTATGGTGTTACCCTGGCCGTCGGCCATGCGGACGGTCTTCAGCTCGGTGCTCACCGCACTTGCATCGGTGCTCTTCAGACGCAGGTACTCTGTCTTGGGCGAGAACACAAGGTAGGGCACACCTGCCTCGATGCCCTGGGCCGTGCAGTCTTCAAAGTAGAGGCAGAGGGTGTTGCCTTCCTGGCGTATCGACGACAGGCGCTCTACCTTCATGCCGGGGGCTGCTTTTGAAATCTCCTCGCCGCTGAGTGTCATGGGCAGGCAGAGCGTGTTGTATCCGGCCATCAGGTAGCGGTTCAGCTGAACAGGCTGGTCCATTACTACCTGTTCAACCTGCAGCGTCTTCTGCTCTGTATAAATGTTCTTCACTGTGCGCTGGGCCATTGCGCTTTGGCCGCACATCATGGCGGCCGCCATGGTTACAAGTACTAATTTTTTCATAACTCTATTCCTTTATAACATTCAACGCTGCAAAGATACGAAAAAGTAGAGAGCTAAACAAAAGATTTCCAAGACAAAACCAAGTATATAGCGCTTAAAAAATGTTAAGGAGCAAGGTTTTCTTCATTTAGAGGCTTGAGGCAACGGTTTTCCTGTAGCGGAAAAGGCCCGTGAAACATGCCTCATCCGCCGAGTGGCACTTTACGGCCGTAAAGTGCCACTTAATTTCAAAAAAGTGCCACTTTAGCTCCGTAAAGTGGCACTCTACGGATGAAGCCTCGATGTTCGGCCGAAAAGTGTAAAAAAAATCCATATTTTTGCGCGAAAAATGTAATATCTTCCAAAAAGAAGCGTCAAATAGAGTAGAGACAATAAACAGAACATTAATAATTTAAAAACATTACATCTATGGAATGGATTACCGCTCCCCTGGTTTGCGCCGTAGTTTTCGGCGGCATCTACAAAGTCGTTGAGTTGTTCGTTCACAAAAAGGAGCGACTGATGCTCATCAACAAACTGACAGAGATTTCCAACTTCGACTTCAAAGGCATCAGCTTCTACAGCAGTGGCAATAAGTTCACCGGCCTGCGCATAGGGTGGCTGTTGCTGGGTGTTGGCTTCGGATTCCTCGTCGGATTCTTAATCAACATGATGGCCACTTTTGGAAATTATGCCAGCAATTTTGATTGGAATTATCACAACCACGTGGCTGGCATAGTCTATATTGCCTGCATCTGCATATTCGGTGGCATCGGCTTGCTGCTGGCGTATAGGGCTGAGAGAAGGGAAGAGCATCCTGAAGAAAACAAAACCGACGAATTCCAGGTCTAATAAATGCAGACGGACGAGAGTCAACTGATAGCCCGAATCCTCGACGGCCACGCCGAGGACTTCGGATATTTCCTTGAGCGCTACGGCGAGGAGGTCTTTGCCTTTGTAGGGCGACTGGTGCCGCAGCAGGAAGACGCCGAGGAACTGGTTCAGGACGCTTTTGTCCGTGCTTTCAACCGATTGGAGACGTTTGAAGGGCGTTCGTCGTTTTCCACATGGATCTGTAGGATTGCCTACACCACAGCCGTTACGTGGCTGCGGAAACGGCGCATGAAGTACCTCAGCATCGACGACCAGCCAGAGTTGACGGACATAGAGGTTGATGAGGCTTTCGACGATGAGTCGCGCGTAGAGGAACTGCGCCGAGCCATCACGCTGCTGAAACCGGATGAGCAGACACTCATAACGCTTTACTATTACGACAATCGTCCGCTTAGCGACATTGCCTATATCCTGGATGTGGAGCCAAATGCATTAGCAACGCGCCTGCATCGCATCCGTCGCAAACTATACCTATTTATGAAATATGGAAAAAACCGCTAAAGACCGTGCACTGATGCAAGCCCTTGCTCCCAAGGAGCCGAAGCAGTTGCCGTCGAACTTCCCCTATCTCACCATGCGCCGCATCAAGGAAGAGCAGCGCTTGGAAGAGCGTCGCCAGCACCTGTTTGCCATCCTATCGATTATAGCAGTATCGCTGGCAGGTATCTTTGCACTTCTGTTCTTTGTGGGTGATGTGCTCTTGAAATGCTTGGTAAGTATCTGCGAACAGCAAGACGGTCTTGCGCTTGTTCTGCCCACGCTCTTCTGTCTGTTGTTCTTTGCCTTGGTCAACCATTTGCTTTCACGCCAGTATGGAACACACCGAAAGGCAGGGCGCTGAACTTTGAAATAAGAGCTTTGCATCGCCATTTGTGCTTATTTCCAATCTTTCTGTGAAATAAGCACAATGTTTTATGTTTATTTCCGTTGATTTTGTTGTAACAAGAGTTGTTTCGTGGAGAATGATTGAACATGAATGAGTTGATAACTTCTGTAAACGATGCGTTGTGGGGCTACGTGCTGATCTTCGCCTTAGTGGGTTGCGGACTGTGGTTCACATGGCGCACACACTTTGTGCAGTTCCGCATGGTTGGCGAGATGCTGCGATTACTGACGGATTCGGTAGCAGACACGGTGGAGTCGCAAGTGACGGGAGAGGGCAACGAGGGCAGGCGAAAGCATGTCTCATCTTTTCAGGCCTTTGCCGTCAGCGTAGCCACCCGTGTGGGAACGGGCAATCTGGCGGGTGTGGCGTCGGCCATTGCCATTGGCGGTCCTGGCGCGGTGTTCTGGATGTGGGTCATCGCGCTCATAGGCTCTGCTACGGCCTTTGTGGAGTCGACGCTGGCACAGCTGTTCAAACAGAAGCACAAGGACTCGTTCATCGGTGGTCCTGCCTACTACATCCAGCACGGCCTGCACCAGCGGTGGATGGCCGTCACATTTGCCGTGCTCATTACCTGTCAGTTTGGCCTTTCCAACAACTCCATCCAGGCCAACACCATCTGCGGTGCCATGCAGGAAGCCTTCGGCTGGTCGCCCCTTTGGGTGGGAATTGTGCTGGCTGCCCTTGGCCTGTTCATCGTCTTTGGCGGCATCCAGCGCATTGCTCACGTCAGTGCCATCCTGGTGCCTGTCATGGCCATCGGCTATGTGGTGCTGGCCATTGTCATCATTGTGATGAATATCCACCTTATACCGCACGTTTTCAAGGTCATAGTGCTCGATGCCTTTGGCATCCAGCAGATTGCGGGCGGTGGCATCGGCGCAACAATCATGAACGGCGTGAAGCGAGGACTCTTCTCTAACGAGGCGGGCGAGGGCAGTGCGCCAAACGCTGCCGCCACAGCAGCCGTCACTCATCCTGTCAAGCAGGGACTTATCCAGGCGCTTGGCGTCTTTACCGATACCCTGCTCGTTTGTTCCTGCACAGCCTTTATCATTCTCATCAGCGGCCTCTACAGTGTGCCGGAACTCAATGGCATCGCATTGACGCAGTCTGCTCTTCAGTCGGAAGTAGGCTCCGCTGGTCCTGTGTTTGTGGCCATCGCAATCTTCCTCTTCGCGTTTTCCAGCATCATTGGCAACTACTATTACGGCGAGGCCAACATCCGTTTCATTACGCCCAACACAATGGTCATGACCATCTATCGCATCTGTTCGGCTGGCGTGATGGTGGTATTTGGTGCGATTGCCAGTTTCGAGTTGGTATGGAACATTGTAGACTTTTTCATGGCCTTCCTCACCGCTTGCAACCTCATTGCCATCGTGCTGCTGGGCCGCTATGCCTTCCGCCTGCTCGACGACTATCGTAGCCAGAAGCGAAAGGGCATAAAAGAACCCGTCTTCCACCGCAGCCAGTTTCCTGAGCTGAAAGACGAGTTAGAGTGTTGGGAATAAGCTATGAGATAGTTCCCCGTGCCCGCGAGACAAACTGCGTTAATTCTCCAAAAATGCTTCCGTATGTCAGCATTATTTTGTAACTTTGGAAGAAATCGCAAACCTTTTGTAAATAAAGGCAGTTCCAAGGATTGAGAAAAATTAGGGTTACGAACTGGCAACGGTTCTCATTTCCTCATTCTGCCGTGATTTGCTTGTCAATGAACTCCCGACTCAGAGCCACCAGCCTGTTTCAATGGCTCGTTGTCGGGGACAAAGATAGTAAAAAATCTCGTAGGTTGTATGCCGCAAACGTTTTTTTTACGAATTATTTGCTCATTTCATTTTTTTGGGCGCAGGGGGGAATGTCCGTGGATAGCCCATATGCAGCCTAACCAAAATATCTTAGCGCAACGGAACTCATATCGAAGAAAATGGTTACCTTTGCACCATGGCAAAGAGACATTCATCATTCGACTA
>JAFSKJ010000054.1 GCA_017449025.1 Prevotella sp.
GCGTCCCTTCGGTGGCAAGCCAGCAGAGCTGGAGCGCTGTCACCCCTACGGGGTTGGGATTACATCCTCCTGTTTACAGGGTTTTACCCCTGTCTGTGCTCTTTTCAGGCCTTCGGCCTTTAGGGAGGGAAACTTCAATTACTAATAATCATTCTACTAAAGTGGTTTGGTCACTATTAAAAATATCCACAACCACTCCTATCAATACGCAAATCGATTTGGCAACCTAACTTCTTCACCAATCCTCCGTATTTTGCATTACCCTCATTTTTGTACTTCCTCGTTCTTCCTCGTCTTGCCTTTATTTTAGGCCGAATTGCGTTAATTCTCCAAAATCCGTTGTTCTTTACAAGCTTTTTTCGTAACTTTGCAACGACAAAAAAACTAATCAAGCAGAAACAATGAAAAGACAGCTATTATTGCTATTGGCTGGCCTGATGGTTATCTCCATGCAGGCACAGCAGTTCCAACAGGAGTTCGGAAATCCACGCAAGCCGTTTGTGCAGGTGGTGGCCATGCCAAATCATGCCGACAGCCGCTATGCCGTTGGGCAGACGGCAACGCTGCGGATTTCAGCACAAGAGGGTGGGGTGCCCTTGAATGGCACCAAGGTGTATTACAAGGTGGGTCCGGAAATGCTGCTGCCCGCAGGGCGCGACTCTGTCTCGTTTGTCGACGGCGAGGCGGTTATTGCTTTGGGAACGATGCAGGAGCCGGGCTTCTTGGCTTGTCAATACGAGTTCGTCACAGTCGACGGCAAGAAATACAGCGACCTGGTGAAGTTGGCCTTCTCGCCCGAGCAGATAAAAACCTTCACCCCCATGCCCAAGGATTTTGGGCAGTTTTGGCAGAAGGCCTTGAAGGAGGCTCGCAAGACAGACCTCGAGCCAGAGTATTTCGACGTGCCCGATGCCACCAACGATAAGTTCATCACTAAGCTTGTCCGCCTGCATGTGGGCAAGGACAAATGGATGCAGGGCTACCTGACTCTTCCTCGCAGCGGTTACCACCCCATAGTGGAGGGTGGTGGGAGAGGCTTCCCTGTTGTGCTATGTCCTCCCGGTGCCGGCAGCCAGAAGATTTATCCTTCGGACTATTTCCCCAGCAAGGGCTGCATATACCTTAAGATTGAGATCCACGACAACGACCAGCGCTTGGCCGACGACGAATACAACAAGATGCGTCAGGCTAAGTGCGACGGCTATATGCGTCGCGGCATGGCCGACAAGGACACATATTATTATAAAGATGTGTATGTGGGATGTGCCCGTGCCGTTGACTTTCTTTGCTCACTGCCCGAGTGGGACGGAAAGAACGTTATCGTGTCCGGCGGTTCGCAGGGCGGTGCACTCACCATAGTCACGGCAGCACTCAACGAGAAGGTGACCTGCTGTGCACCGTTTTATCCCGCCCTCTGCGACCTCACCGGCTTCCTGCATCATAGGGCTGGTGGCTGGCCGAAATTCTTTAGCGGCTTTTACAAGGACGGGCGTATAGATGTTCCGCAGGAGCAGGCCGTGGAGACTCTGCAATACTTCGACGTGGTGAACTTTGCCCGCCTGTTGAAAGTGCCTACGTTTATGTCGTGGGGATACAACGACGACACCTGCTCGCCCACCTCTGTATGGGCAGCATGGAACGAGATTGGTTCCCCGAAGGTGAGCGACATCACCCCGTCAAGTGGTCACTGGCGCTTTCCTGTCAGTCAGGATAGGTGTCAGGAATGGATTGAACAACAAATAAAGTAGCTGCCTTACTTACCTTATGATGATGGTTTCACCTTGTTTGACAGAAAAGGTCTTTTGTTTTCCGTTATAGCCGACGGACACGTTGGAGGCACTGCCGCAAACCTTGGTGATTGTTGCTTCCTCCACCTGGCCGCCGCGCCAGCGGATGCTGACCTCGAAACCGCCACGGGCACGCAGCCCCGACACCTCACCGTCGGCCCACTGCTTGGGAAGAGCCGGGAGGAGGTTGATTGAAGACTGGGAATTCTTCGGCTCTACAGTGAAGGACGACTGCAGTAGCATCTCGCAGACGCCTGCGGTGCCACCGAAGTTGCCATCTATCTGGAAGGGCGGATGGGCATCGAACAAGTTGGGATAGGTGCCTCCGGAGTTACGCTGTTTATCACCTGGCTTGACGTAGCTGAGCAGTTTGCGATAGACATTGTACGCCTTTTTTCCATTGCGCAAGCGTGCCCAGAGGTTGATGCGCCAGCCTGTGCTCCATCCTGTGGATATTTCTCCCTTTTGTATGAGCGTCTGCTCAGCAGCAGGATAGAAGGCTTCTGGCAGGTTGTTGCCCGGATAGAGGCCTAAAAGATGGCTCTGGTGTCGGTGCTTCGGGTCGTAGTCGCGCCAGTCGTGATACCACTCGTTGAGGTCGCCCTCTTTGCCGATGGTGTAGGGATGGAGGCGCTGAAGAGCCGCTTGATAGGCGGCGACCGTGTCGCCGCACAGGGAGCCGGCTACGCAAGCATTTTGCAGCAGTTCGCGGATGATGGCAAGGTCGGCAGTACCGCCATAGCAGGTCATTCCGTGGTAGCCATTGTAGGTGACATATTCGTTTTCCGGCGAGGTGCTGGGCGCCGTTATCAGTTCCTGGGGATTGTTGGGATTGGGGATGAGCCAGGCCAGGCAGAAGTCGGCAGCCCCCTTCATCAGGGGGTAGACGGTATGGCGAAGGTAAGCGTCGTCACACGTAAACAGATAGCGCTCCCAAAGCGTGTTCACCAACCAGGCGCCGCCCAGGGGCCAGTTGGCCCATTCGGGCTTCTCACGCTTCTCGCCCACGGGATTGGTCATGGCCCAGATGTCGCTGTTGTGTCCCGCACACCAGCCCTGCTCCACGCCCCAGTAGTTGCGGGCAGAGTGGCGGCCATTCTGGGATAGGGCGGTGACGAATGCGTCGAGGGGCATGGCCATCTCTGTGAGGTTTGCCACGAAGGCTGGCCAGTAGTTCTCTTCCAGGTTTATGTTCATGGTGTAGTTGCCCCGCCAAGGTGCCATTATATGTGTATTCCACAGTCCCTGCAGGTTGGCGGGAACGGCGGGTGTGCGAGAGCAGCCAATCAGCAGATAGCGGCCAAATTGGAAGTAGAGTGTTTCCAGATAGCGGTCGTTTTCTGGTGTAGTGCCGTAGCTGCTCAGGAGGGAGTCGGTGGGGATGCCCAGCGGAGAACCGTTGGAAACGGTGGAAGGAGAAAGATCCATGCTGACGCGAGAGAAAAAATGGCGGTGGTCTGCGACATGGCGTTTGCGCACATCGTTGTAGGCAAGTGCACTGAGCTTGGAAGACCGTTCTGCGGCTCGTTCCAGATATGGTGCGCCATCCTTGACGGGGTGGTGGTCGAAACCATTGAAACTGGTTTCGTTGACTACATAGACTACGGCCTCGCTGACTCCTTTCAGCACCAGCGTCGAGTCTGTGGCGGTCACCTTTCCGTCACGGTGCGTCACGCTGACTACGCTGCAGAACTGTATGCTCTCTTTTTCGCTGCCCATGGCATGGCCGGTCATCACCAAATGTCCACCCTCAGTCTTCACCTTGCTGTTCAAGAGCGACGTGAGCTGAAACTGCACATTGATGGCTTTCTTCTTGGAAGCTTTCAAGCAAACAGCAATCAGTTGGTCGGGTGCAGATACAAGATATTCGCGATAAAAGCTTACTCCTCCTTTTTTGTAATAGACATGTGCCAAGGCCGAATCAAGACTCAGCTCGCGGCGATAGTCGTAGAAAGTGTCAGCATCGGCATCCTTGATATGGAGCGTAGCCCACGGCTGGTAATAGGAAGAGTTGTGCCCTTGCACGTGGAGCTGCAGCGAGTCGGCCAAGGCATAGTTCTCGGCGAAGAGAGCCTTGCGTATTTCCGGAATCCAGCGGCATGCCCCTTTGTCCTCGTCAGGGTCGACGGGTGTTCCCGACCAAAGCGTTATGTCGTTCATCACTATAGCGTCATCGGCAGGTTGTCCGTAGACGAGTGCGCCTAAACGCCCGTTGCCCAAAGGCAGCGACTCTTCAAAGTTTACGGCAGGTTGCCTATACCATAGTTTCAGCTGCTTAGCCTGCGCCGTCATGGTAAGCAGGCACGTAATAAAAAAAGTGTTTTCTTCATTTTCGTATTTCTTTTGTATGTCATTATAGCTTGAAAGTGTGCTCGCCCGAACCTACGGTCTTCCCCTTGCAAGCGTTCCAAGGTGGCGCGTAGCTGTCGTGTTGGCGGGGATTGTCACTGTCCAGGTGATTGTCCCGTCTTGATGTTTCCATCTGCTGCTGATGTCGCCATAGACGGAGGGATAGGTGGCGGAGACGCCGTTGAGCTGGGCGATGCTGAAGTCGGGGCGCATGATAATATGCTTGAAGCCTGGTTGCGCAGGGTCGGGGCAATGCCTGCCAGACACTCGTAAGTCCAAGGGACGAGGTCGCCGAGCATCATGACATGGTTTCCGCTGTTCATCGAGGGGTTGGCAGTGTTGCCATTCCACAGTTCCCAAATGGTAGTGGCACCGTTCTCTACCATATAGCCCCAGCCCGGATAGGTCTTGGTGGTGGCTATCTGCCAGGCCACATTGCCCAGTCCTGCCTTCGACAGGTAGCGCATAAGCCATGAGATGCCTATGACGCCACAGTCTATATGAGGGGAAAGCTCTCCTGACTGAGAGTCGGCAATTGTTGACTGATGATTTTTTCCGCCCATGACACGCTGCATGAAATGCTCCTGCACACTGTTGCGCTCTGCAGCGGGCACAATGTCCATGGCCAGAGGCAGGAGGTTGGCGGTGACGGTAACGTTGGCATAGCTGCCGTCTTTCAAGAATGTGTGGTTGATGGCGGTCTTTGTCGTTTCGGCCTCCTCGTCCATGCCCATCAGCTTACAGATGTAATAGTAGTAGCACGAGGATATGAGAGTTCCGTCGGTCATGCGTGTGGAGTCCTTGGTCACCACCTCGCGGAGCGAGGCCGGCGGCACGCACCAGTCACCATAGCGGTCGTAGGTGATGAGGCCGTCGCGTCCCGACTTCTTTTTTGCAAAGGACAGGAAGCGCTTCACATTGTCTGCATGCGTTCGCATGGGCCGCTCGTCGCCATATTGCAGGCGCAGCATTTCCATGCCGAAAGGCAAGGCTGCAGGCCATGTTACATTACCATTGTAGAGTCGCCAGTAGGCGGGAGACACATCGCTGATGCAACCGTCCTTCCGTTGTGCATCGCAGATGTCCTGCAACCACTTGGCGTAGAGCGTGTGGTTGTGGGTGAGATAGCTCTCGCCGAAGCAGCCCATGGTACGGTCGCCCAGCCACGGCATGCGTTCGTCACGCTGCGGACAGTCCATAGGTATGCCTTTATAGTTGGAAAGTATGCCTCGACGGGCATTGGCCAATATCTTGTTGAGCATGCCGTCATCACTACCTTCGACACTTACAGATGCCGTTGACAGCAGGTCGTCGGTCATGAGTTGGCGGGCCATGCGCCTTACGTCGGCCTCCTCAAGTCCTGTCACCTCGGCATAACGGAAGCCATGCCAAAGGAACTTGGTGGTAAGGTCAAGGGCAGCACCGTTGCCCACGAAGTAATCGGTGTTCTGAGCCTGGCGCAGATTGTCTGTATAGAGAGAATTGTCGGCATTCAGTATTTCAGCATAGCGCACTCTGACGGTATCACCTTCAGGGATGATGACCTGAGGAAGATAGATGCGGCCGGTGTTGTTCGTGCCGAAGTCCAGCAGGAACTTTCTGTCCCCAGCTTTCACGACATCAACTACGTGCTCTGTAGAGTAAGCCTTTACACCGCCGATGGTGTTGCCACGCAATTCCTGACAAGGGGCACTGACCACCTGCACGGGCATCCACGCAGTGGGTTTCATGCGACAATCAATGAGTGTGCCGTCATAGAGGTTAGCATAACGTATAGGACCGTCGACGGCTACTTGCCAGCTGCTGTCGGTGACGATGGTCTCGGCGGTGCCGTCCTCATACTCCACAACAAGGTTCATCCACAGCTTCGGCATACCGAAGGCCGAGCGCACGTTGGTCTGGTAGTTCTGGGTCATGGGGAAGAAATATCCGCCACCAAGAATGACTTCTATAATGCAGGTTTTGGAATGGGTGGTAGGATTATTAGTTTGTGATGTCACATCGTAGGTGTCGTAGATGGCAGCCTTGTCGTACTGTGTAGGTGCCGGTGCCAAGAGATAGCCGCCTATGCGCTGCCCGTTGATGTTCAGGATATAATAGCCCAGGCCGCACACGTAGGCGGTGGCACGTTTCACGGGTTTTGTCAGCGTGAATGCCTTGCGCATGTGTCTGGCGGCGATGCGGCTGTGGCGCTCCATCACCACGTCGGTCGTCAGACTGTCGTAGCCTATCCAGTCGCCCTTCCTGTTGTCAGCAGAGAGCAACCCCGTCGACCACTGTTGCACGCTGCTCATGGTCGTTCCCTTGTTAGTCTTGCATACCACGCGCCAGAAATAAGGTCGGCCGGGCTGAAGTGGCGTGCCTTGATAGGCCACCCACTGCGACTGGTCCGACTTGGTCGGGCCGCTGTCCCATACGTCGGCCTTGCCTTCTTCGCACAATGCCTTGGTGGTAGCCACTAAGAGTCGGTAGCCTTTCTGCATCACATTCTTCTGGTCAGATGACATCTGCCAGCCAAATCGCGGGTGGCGGTCGTCCAGTCCCATGGGAGCCTCGTGCCCCTCCACAGTCATCTTCGTAACACTCACCTTGGCTTCGGCTATCAACACGCATAGGCAAAGTGCCATTACCATCGTTGCTGTTCTCATTCTTTGTAAGTTTATTAGTTTGTGAGTTCGTATGCAGACCTGAGCTTGCCGCACATGTCGTAAATCGCGGCAAAGATATTGAAAAAAATCCAATACAGCAAGAACGACAGTACAATTCTTGATAGAATCGTACACTATTTCTTCAATTCTTTCAAGAAACTGTTTGGCTCTTTTCTCATTTTTTCTTATCTTTGTAAGAATTCGCAGGATTTCTTTAACCCTACTTTGACACTTTGAAATTTTTTCAAAAAAGTTAAGTTTGATTTTCAGGTAGTTAGCACTTTTCTGTGTCTAAAACTGCGTTGTAGAACACAGCGGTTTGGAATATTATGCTTACCTTTGCGGCATGAATTTCACGTCGCAGACGAGATACAATCCTGAGACTGGCGGGTATGAGAAGTACTACCGCCTGAAGGAGTCCTACCGCAATGCCAGCGGCCGTGCCTGTACGCGCATACTGCTGAACGTGGGCTTCATCCACGGTCTGCGTCCCGAGGAGATCCGCGACATCTCCTGCGGCCTGACCTACA
>JAFSKJ010000002.1 GCA_017449025.1 Prevotella sp.
GTGATGACACATAGGAACGCGGGCGACCTCGCCCGCCCCGCTGACACAGATAAGTTGTCCAAGTTGTCATAGTTGTCGTTGACATCCACTCGCTCGCGCGTACGAGATGACACTTTTTTACTGACACCTCTGACACGTAAAATTTCTCATAAAAAACGGCGTGAAACATGCCTCATCCACAGAGTGGCACTTTACGACAGAAAAGTGGCACTTTAGCTCCGTAAAGTGGCACTTTAGCTCCGTAAAGTGCCACTCTACGGATGAGGCCTCGATGCAGATGAGGCCTCGATGCTGTGACTTGCGTGGATTTATGGTTGTGGTCTGTTCTCGTTAGTGTGCTCTATCTGTTGCAGCCTTGCTATGTATTTGCCGAGAATGTCGAACTCTAAGTTTACTACGCTTCCGGGGCGTATGTCGCAGAAGTTGGTGTGCTCCATGGTGTAGGGGATGATGGCCACCTGGAAGGTGTCGAGGGTGGGGCGGCAGACGGTGAGCGAGACGCCGTTGACGGTGACGGAGCCTTTGTCCACGGTGAAGTAGCCGCGGCGTGCCATGTTGCTGTCGTATGCGTACTTGAAGGTGAAGTATGTGGAGCCGTCGGCATCGGTGGCATCGGTGCACACGGCTGTCATGTCTACGTGGCCCTGCACGATGTGTCCGTCTAAGCGTCCGTTCATCAGCATTGACCGCTCAATGTTCACCTTGTCGCCCACCTTCAGCTGTCCGAGGTTGGAGCGCTCTAAGGTCTCGCGCATGGCGGTGACGGTGTAGGCGGCCTTGGTGGTGGCGGTGGCTGGTGTGATGCTCACCACGGTGAGGCACACGCCGTTGTGGGCGATGCTCTGGTCTATCTTCAGTTCGTCGACAAACGAGCAGGTGAGGGTGAGGTCGATGTTTCCTCGGTCGTTGCTGATGGCCACTACGGTGGCGAATTCTTCAATTATTCCTGAGAACATAATTATCTGTTTTCTATTATAGGTTGTCAATAAGAAAAAGGGTCGTACCGATGACTTGGTGAAAACTCCTGTTTCACACGATGTGGGCGCTCTCCGTCGTTGTAATCCACCGGCTTGTGCAGCTCCCCCGGGTTAGTGGGGTAATCATGGCCCGCCATTGACAGGAGAAGACATCCCGTTGGTTTGGATTATTGTAGAGTATCCCGATCTATCAGGTACGACCCTATGCTTTGTTTCTATTCAATGATCTCGTATGCGTCGGTGCCGTCGTCGGTGGCGGTGTTTGGCGCTGGTGTCGTTTCAGCCGTGGCGGGCTTTGAGGCCTGTGCGTCTTCGCGGTATTTCGACGGTGGCACTCCGAGCTTGGCCTTGAACAGGCGTGTGAAGTAGACTGGGTCGTCGAAGCCCGTCTTGAGTGCCACGTCGGATATGGCCTCGTTGGTTTTCTCCAGATACATGGCTGCCTTCTTCAGCCTGAAGTCGGTGACCATCTCTCCGGGTGTCTGTCCGATGAGTTTCTTCAGTCGCGCGTCGTAGGCTTCGCGGCTCATGCCCGCCTGTGCCGCCATCTTGTCGGCGCTGACGGCTGGGTTGGAATAGTTCTGCTCTAACCAGTCCATCTGCTGTCTTACGAAGTCCAGGTCGGCGTCGTTGTCGAACTCCAGCTCCAATGGTGCCATCTTCAGCACTTTCATGCGTTCGCGCCGCGAGAGCTGTTCCTGCCGCCAGAACATGAGTCCTATTCCTGCTGCTATGGCTATGAGCATGTAGAGCCAGACGGCGTTTCTTGAGAAGAAGAAGTATGGTGGCACCACTACCTCTATTGAGCGCATGTCGTACTTGTCGGGCGAGTCGAGCAGGAAGGCTTTCACCTTGAAGTGGTAGGTGCCTGTGGGTATGTTGGCATAGCTTGCCGTGCGCTCTTTGGTAGCGTTCTGCCACTCGTGCTCGTAGCCTTCAAGCATGTACTGGTAGTGTACGCGGTGTTGCAGCTGATAGTTGAGCGACGTGAAGCGGAAGGCGAACACGTTGTTGTGGCCTGGCAGCACCACGCGCTTGGCGTCGGGCACGTAGTAGTCGAAGTTGTTGTTTAGCCGCGGCGACTGTATCTCGTCGTTGAGTATGAAGTCGGTGATGCGTAGTTTTATCAGTGCCCCGTTGTTGGTTATCAGCTTTTTGCGGTCTATGGTGTAGTAGCCGTTGAGTGTGCCAAAGAGTATGTTGCCGTTGGGCAGTGTCAGTGCTGAGCCTTCAGAGCACATGGTCTCGTCAACTCCGTCGAGGCTTGAGAATGTGGTGAATATTTTCTTTTGCACGTCGAACGAGCATAGCACGTGGTCGGTGGCGAACCATACGTTGTCCGACTTGTCGAAGGTGATGCTCTTTATTTCCTCTGAGGGCAGTCCGGAGTTGCTGTCGAATGTTTCGAAGAGCCATCTGCCGTCGGAGTCCTTGCCCGTGGTGTGGCTTAGTCCGCCGCCGTTGGTTCCCGCCCACATGCTTCCCTGCTTGTCTCTTGCCAAGTAGACAATGTCGTTGCTCATGAGTATGCTGTTGGGGTACTGCTCCGACTCTTCAAGGCGGCTGATGTTTATCTTGCCGTTGTTGGTGTTGAAGATGAGAATTCCGTCGGTGCTGCCTGCCCATACGTTGCCTTCCTTGTCGATGGCTATGGTACGCATCTTGAGGTGTGAGTTGCGCGGGTAGCTGCGCATTTCGTTGTTGCGGTTCTTCATCACGTACTTGCCCTCCTTGTTCTTCATGAGCACGTTCACACCTCCTCCGTAGGTGGCTATCCAGATGTTGCCGTGGCGGTCTTCCACGCTGGCGTAAGCGGCGTCGGAGCTAAGGCTCCACTTGTCGTTGGGGTCGTTGCGGAAGTTCTGGATGTCGTAGCCTCCGCCCTCCTTGGGCGACATGCGGAACAGTCCGTTGTCCTTGGAGCTGAGCCAGTAGTTGCCTTTCGAGTCTTGTGAGATGCCGTAGATGCGCCCCAAGGAGTTGCCCTTGGAGTCTGTGTTGATGGTGGTCCGGCTGCCGTCGTCGTGAATAAGGAAAATGGTGTTGTTCTTGTTGCCCATGATGAGCAGCTTGCGCTTGGTGTCGTAGTGCATGGCGCGGATCTCGTTCTCTATGGTTGACTCCGCGTCGGGCAAGAGCAGTGTGCGCGAAATGGTTTTCTTCAGTATCTCCAGCTTCTCCAATGCCCGCCGGCTGGTTGACACGAACACCACTCCCTCTTCCAGTTCGAGCGAGGCGTTGACGGTGTTCGACAGGTTCCACGGGTTGACGGGGTCGTTGTGGAAGTACTCCACCTCGTCGGTCTGGCGGTTGTAGTAGCCGTAGCCGCCTTGGTTCATGCGCACCCATACGGTGCCGTTGTTCTCGCGGAATACTCCGCCGCGTCCGTCGTGCTCGGGCACCAGCACCCTTTGCTCGTAGTGGTGTTCCTGTCCTGTCTCGGGGTTGAGCTTGTATGCTCCTACGCTGGTGTCGGCAAACCATATTGCTCCCTGGCTGTCGACGAACACGCTGAGTATCTCCTTGCCGGTGGCCTGGCGCAGGGTCTTGGGGTCCTGGCCGTATGCGAAGAGCAGTATGCGCCCGGAGGCTGTGCCCACGAAGATGTTGAAGCCGTTGGAGTAGAGGCAGCTCACCTGTTCGTCCTCGAACAGGCTTTTCCGCTCCACCGACAGGTTGCCTAAGTCCATGCGGTGCACTCCCTTGTCGGTGCCCACCCAGATGTCGTCGTGATAGCCCTCGGCCATGCATGTGACCTTCAGTCCGGGGGCAGTGATGAGCTGTGCGTCAATCTTGTCGTCGTTCAGGCGGAGCTTGTAAATGCCCACTCCGTCGATGCTTGCCAGCACGTCGCCGGCGCTGGTGCTGAAAAGCGGTATGGAGGTGCGGTACTCCTCGCTGTTGCCTATGCCCTTGAAGGGATTGACGATGATGTCCCTACGCCTGTTGACTACAAACACGCGGCCGTCGTACATTCGCATCCAGATGTTCTGCGACAGGTCGGTGGTCAGGTCCATTATTCGGTTGTGGAGGTAGGGTATGTGGCTGATGTTGCCTGTGGGGTAGTTGTAGAAGTGGTAGCCGTCGAAGCGCGACAGGCCGTTCCAAGTGGCTATCCAGATGTATCCGTAGTCGTCTTGGATGATATGCGCAATGGCATCGCTCTTCATGCCGTTCTCGGTGGAGTAGTGCGATAGCGAAGCCTGCAAGGTCTGTGCCGGCAGCCTCAATGGTGCTGCCATGACAGCCATGAGTGCCGCCAATGATGCAATATGCCGTATGCGCAATTTTGTTGACATGAGCCAGTAGTTGTTTGTTTCAGCGCACGAAATTACTAATTTTATTTTGAACACGGAAACTTATTTAGATAATTTAATAGTCTGACCCCTACTTTTCTCTCTTTCCCTCTTTAGAAGCTACCACGGTGACTATGTAGGCGCTGGCAAGCACCAGTATGCCGGCCACGGGCTTGTCCCACGTCAGCACGTCCTGGCCAATGGCTATGGCCACGAGCGAGGCTACCACGGGCTGCAGGTTGGTGTAGATGCTTACGGTGGTGGCCTGAAGGTAGCGCATGGCAAACGGTATGAGGAAGAATCCCAACGCTGTGGCGCCAAGCACTATGAAGAGCATCTCGCAGATGCCGTCCCAGCCCACAGCTGAGGTGAAGAGGGCGTTATGCTGCAGCTCGGGAAGGGCTATGGGCACTGTCACCACGGCAGAGATGAGAAACACGTACTTCATCTGCGTCACGGGCGAGTAGCGGGTGGCAACGTGGCGCGTCATGATGAGGTACAAGGCCCAGGTGAGCACGCTCAGCAGGGCCAGGCCAATGCCTAACAGGTCGTTCTTTCCCGACCCTAACGACTGGCTCATGAACACCATGAGCAGGGCACCGCCTATGCCTATGAGCACTCCAGCGAACTTCATGGGCGTTATGCGCTCGCCTATCAGCAGGGCGGCGGTGAGCATGGTGGCCACCGGCGTCAGCGTGGCTATGAGCGAGAAGTAGACGGGGCTGGTGTAGTTGAGGGCCTCGGCGGTAAGCGTCTGAGAGATGACGAAGCCCAGCAGTCCGCCGCCGAGGATGGTCAGCAGGTCGCGCCGGCTTACTTTCTCTGAAGGCTTTCCGCACACCTTAGTCTGCCAC
Source organism: Prevotella sp. (assembly GCA_017449025.1). Lineage (GTDB taxonomy): Bacteria > Bacteroidota > Bacteroidia > Bacteroidales > Bacteroidaceae > Prevotella. The sequence goes on from JAFSKJ010000002.1 coordinate 5,128, forward strand.
AGGGCTATGAGCCAGAACACTATGGCTGCTCCCAACGACCGCGAGGCCATGTAGCCCATGGGTGTCACCCATTCGTCGAGCAGCAGTTTGGTTACGGGCACGCCAAGACCGAAGATGGTGTTGGCGGCGAAGATGGCACTGTGGGCCTGTAGCTTCTTGTTTGTCTCCATATTTGTCGTTTTGTTGATTATCAATTATTCAATTATGAATTGACTCATAGAGGCTGAGACGCTCTTCAAGAGTCATGGCGGCGTACTCTTTCCAGCCGTATGCACCGTCGGCACAGCCTTCCAAGTATTCCTGGTCGTACATGTGGGCGTAGGCTTCCATCTCGAACGGGTTCAGCAGGTAGCCCGCATTGGGCAGGCGGCGGCGCAGGCGGCAGCCCTTGAGCCAGTAGACGAGGTACTTCCAGTAGAACCGGAACCATGAGTCGCCGCAGGCCTGAGCCTGGCGCAGGTGTATAAGCTCGTGGCGCTTCAAGGAGTTCATGGTGCTGTTAAGAGCCTCTGCCTCCTGCTTGGAGTGGGTGATGATGCGGCCGAAGAATGTCATGGCATTATAGCCTTTCTTAAGCCAGAAGGCATCGGCCACGGCGGGCATGTCGGCCGTGCGGCTCGGCCGGTGGGCCTTCAGTATGATGGGTACTATGCGGAACGGATGGTTCATTGTAAGGGTGTTTGTTGCATTTCGCGTGCAAAAGTACAACTTTTTTCTAACATACGCTTGCGGGATAGAGAAAAAATGCTAACTTTGCAGCAGCTTTTATTCAACACATGGCATTATGAAGAACTTACTGACAAGAACAACAATCAGGAAATATGACAGCCGCGACGTGGCCGACGAACTGTTGAACCGCCTGCTTACCGAGGCCGCACGCACACAGACCATGGGCAACTTGCAACTTTACTCCGTGGTGGTGACACGCTCTGAGGAGATGAAGGCGCGGTTGGCACCGGCACACTTCAACCAGCCCATGGTGACAGAAGCACCGGTGGTGCTCACTGTCTGTGCCGACTTCAACCGGACATCGCAGTGGGCGCGCTGCCGAAAGGCAGACCCTGGCTACGACAACTTCCTCTCGTTTATCAACGCCGCCACCGACGCCCTGCTCTATACGCAGACGCTCTGCAACCTCATGGATGAGGAGGGGCTGGGCTACTGCTACCTTGGCACCACCGTCTACCAGCCGCAGCTCATCATCGACACCCTGCAGCTGCCACAGCTCGTAATGCCTGTAGCCACGCTCACCGTGGGATGGCCCGCCGAGAAGCCGCAGCTCACCGACCGCCTGCCCTTGGGAAGCTTTGTTCATGCAGAGACATACATGGACTATACTCCGGAGAAGATTGACGAGTACTATGCACCCAAGGAACGGCTGCCGGAGAACCAGCACTTTGTAAGCATAAACAACAAGGAGACGCTGGCACAGGTGTTCACCGACCTGCGATACACACGCCGCGACAACGAAGCTCTTTCCGCCACACTCCTCGACGCCCTTAGGCGTCAGGGCTTCTGCTGAAATTGTCAGCTTCAGTGACTTATAGTCTTCAAGTGTCTGCGTATTCTTACGCCATCGTCAGTAGCTCTTACCTGCTGGCCTGCCAGGTTGTAGGCAGGGTCGGTCATGGCAGGCTGACAGTGGGGTAGGGTGACAGAGGTAGTGGTGCCGGGCGTGCGCTCGTATTCAATGGCAGCCAGGATGAAAGCCCCGAAGACCTTTCCCTCGGTATAGAAGCTGGCCGACGAGGGGTCGCCGACGGTGGGTTCCGTGTCCTTGCCCATAAGATAGTATTCGGCGGAGCCGTCACGATAGTTGGAACCGCCAAGTCCCGCCGACTTGCAGCAGCCTATGAGATGCACGCCGCCGTTGCCGTCGCTAACCATGAAATTCTCTATGAAGCCGCGATAGGCCCTTTTGCCCACCTCGGTATAGTCGCTGTCGAAAAGGTTAAGGCGCATGCCTTTCAGGAAACCCGCAGTGAAGAGGGCTGTGGCCGACGACTCTATATAGTTCCTGACGGGGCTTGTGGTGTAGCAGTAGGAGGTGTTATAGCTTTGGGCCGTGAAGTCGCCGTCGTGGTTGAGCAGCTGCCGCCAGCATCCCGTTTCGGCATCCTGGCAGCCGGCAATGCCTGCAGCCAACAGGTTCAGGTAGCCTTGCAGAGTCTGATAGTGTTCTGTGGTCTTCATGCCGCTTTTCTGCATCTGTTCAAGCACGTCGACCAAGGCCATGAAGTACCAGCCCATGGCGCGTCCCCAGTACTCGGCAGAGTGGTAGACTTCAGCCCCGGGCTCCGCCGAAACGCCCTTCCAGTCTTTGGCCGCCGTTCCCGATGGGTCGGCGGTGAAGGCATGGTAGAGCAGGCGGGTGTCTGCGTTCCACAGGTAGTGCCACGATATGGTGAACTGCTTAGTCAGGAGTGACCAGTCGTCGCCGCTGATGGACTTGTAGCCGCTGAAGTTGCCGATGAGCTGCGCCAGCAGGGCCGGCCCCATGTACTGCCCGTCGCACCACATCTGGTTGGTGTAGCTTGACTTGTGCCACCAGCCTCCGGCAGCACCCTTGAGTGTGCCCTCCTTTATTGAGTATTTCTCGTTGGCGTTCTTTATGCCTTGCAGGGCTGTCTCCATGCGCTGTTCGGCAATGTCCACGGTCTGCCTGTTGGTGAATCTGTCGGTATCGCCAAACTTGCTGTTGGCGGCCATGTCCCTCAGCTTGAAATAGAGCTTCACGGCATTCAGGTCGTCGAAGCTTTTGCCCTGCTTGCCGCCGGATGCAATGTCGAAGCTGCACCCGTAGTTCTGTATGGCGTAGAACCACGGCTTGACGTTCACATTGGGGTTGTCCTTGTAGTAGTCCACGGCCTCCATGATGGCCATGGCCACGAGGCCGGGCACGTAGTCGAGTGTCTTTTGCGCATTGTTTGGCTGATGTACCATCTCTCCCTTGTCGTTGAACACACCAAAGCCGGCAGGGGTTTTGTTGGCCTTGAAGTCGTTGATGCGGGAGTTGATGACCAGCTCCGAATAGCGCACCCCTTTCTGAAACGTCCAAGCGTTGGCCACGGCCGTAGCAGCCAATGTGGCTACAGCTATCAATAATGTTCTTTTCATAAGCTTTTAAATAGTTTTTGTTTTTGTCTTTGTAGCAGTGATGGTTCGTCAGAAGAAGTCTTCGTCGAAGTCGAAGCCGCCGGGATCCTGTTGCGGAGTGTCGTCGGTCTCTTCCTCTTCGGATTCTGGTTCGTTTTCGTCGGGCTGTTCAACGGTTTCTGGGATGGTGAGCAGCTGCTCTTTGCTGATGCTCATAGGTGCGAAGGTTTCCTCGTAGAACTTCAGGTAGTCGTCGTAGCTGATGCGTGTTCCGAGTTGTGCCAAGTTCGGCTCGCTGATGACTAAGCAACTGCACTGCCTCAGCATCTCGGCCAGGGGACCGTCGGAAGCGTCGCTAAACAGCTGCCGCATGTATTGCAGGGCTTCGTCGTAGTTAAGGAATCCGCTGACAATCATCCTCCGCAGACTGGTTTCCGTGCTGTCGGTGTAGAGTGTCTGCGTGTCGGTGGTCAAGTCGAAGTTGCGAACGAGGAAGTTAGTGAAGTTGTACTTGGCCAGATGGAAAAGCAGCTTGTTCTCGTCGAACTTGCCGGGCTGGTAGGCCAGCAGGCACACGAAGTTGACGTCGCGCTCGGCAGAGAGCGTGTCGGCAACGGTTGAGTCGGTAAGGGCCAGTGTGATGTCGCGGCGCGACCATACGTCGCCAAGGTCGAACTTGCCTCCATGCAGTCGGCGACCGTCCTGCACCCCTTTGACTATCATGCCTGCAATCTCGCTTACCTCGCTCTTCGGGTATTTCTCCACCACCTCCTTCATCAGCTCTAAGCACTCGTTGGCGCGGCCTTCGTTGAGGTGGCTAAGGCCGTCGATGAAGACGAACTTGGCCCTGTTCTGCCCTAACGAGAAGCGCTCGGCCGAGAGGCGGGCGTTGCTGTGGGCTTCGTCGTAGCGGTCTTGCTGGAAGGCGCGGTAGGTGGCTTGGTAGAGCGAGTCCTCGATGTGCTCGCCGAAGCGGGCGTTCTCCACGAAATATGGGTCGGAGAGCAGCGTTGTCCACTCGCTTTCCGGATAGTCGGCCTTAAGGTGGCTGAGGCAGTTGTCGGCCAGCGTCTGACGCCCCTGCCTGGAGTAGAGCAGGAACAGGTGATAGTATGCCTCGTCAAGGCGCTCGAAGTCCGAGTAGTTGTTCACCAGCCTGAGCAGCTGTTTCTCTGAGAGGCGCAGGTTGTCGAGCTTGTCCTTGAAAATCACTCCAGAGTTGAACAGGCCGTCTTTGATGATGGTGTTGCTGGCTTCCACCTGCTCCTCGGTAAAGGGAATCTGTGCAAGGTAATATTCGCGCTTGTGGGGGTCGTTCTGTGCACTGTCGCTTTCTGCTGTGGAATGTGCGGCAGCCATGCTGTCCACGGCAGCGATGGCCTCGTCGATGGTGGCTTGTGCCAGGCTGTCGGCCTGCATTGCTTCCTGTAATGCTCCCGACGGGCCCACCACGGTGGTGTTCATGCGCTGCCAGTCGTCGGCGTTCTCTCGCTTGCCCCAGAGTCGCTGGAACTGCTGCTTACCCTGGTTCACGGCCTGCGGGTTGTAGAAGTACCACTGACCGTTGCCTGCTGTGGGCGTCGTGGGTGTCTGGCGCTGGTTGTTGGCAGCTTGGTTGCCCATGGCTCCACGTTTCTGAAGCACCTGCTCAACAGCCTCTTCCTCAGCCTTTTTGCGCTCCTCTTTCTCCTTGCGCTTCAATTCGTCGATGACGCGGTCGATGGCTGCTAATCGCTGCTCTTCGGGCAGCTTCGCCAGTGCCTGCAGTGAGTCTTGCAGGTAGACGGCATCGGTATGTGGCACCAGCTCGTCGAGCACCTTTGAGCGTTGCGACAGCTCCTCATAGTCGGGGCGCTCCTTGTCAAGCAGTCCGATGGCTTCGCCGTAGCAGCGCTGTGCGTCGTTGTATTTCTCGCGTATCCAGTAGAGGTCGCCGAGCTTGAGCAGCAGCACACCTTTCTCAATGCCTGAGCGCGTGGCTTTCTCGTTGCCCTTCTCGTAGGCGGCAATGGCGTTGAGGGTGTCGAGCTCGGTGAGGTATATGTTTCCTATGGCATAGTACACCTGGTCTAAGTAGTCCTTGTTCTTGTCGTTGGCAGCCATGCGCTTAAGGCGGCTTATCATCTGCCGGGAGTGGCCCTTGGCCATCACCTCTGTCTGCGAGATGCGTGCGTTGAATTCAAGTTCGTACGGCGGGTTCTGGCGCACCACGTGGCTATAGGCCTTATAAGCGGCTTCGCGGTGGCCCAGGGCGCTTTCAATCTGTCCCATCATGAACCATTCGCGCGCCTTCTGTGTCTTGCGGTGCTCGTATTTCACCACTTTCTGCAGATACGGGACGGCCTTCTCTATCTCTCCGTTCTTCATGTAGTAGCTGGCCATGGTGTAGTCCCAGTCCTTCTGGGCACGGTAGTGTATAGAGTCGCGGCTCATGTTGCGTATCACGTCTTCAGCATCGTAGATCCATCCTAACTCCAGATAGCATTTCGCCAGCCAGGCACGTGCCATGCCGTAGATGGCGGGCTGCGTCTGGTAGAGCCGGCTGATGTAGGCAAAGGTGGCGGCGGACTCGTCGAAGGCACCCTGCTGGAACTGAGCCTTGCCCATCATCATCCATGCCTTCCACAGGAAGGGGTTGTACTCCTTGCGGCTGAGCCACTCCTTGTCCTTTGCGGTTTTTCGGCGGCTCTTCTTCCATTCGGGGCGGGCCTTGATGGAGTGCTGCTTGATGGCCTTCTCCATCTTCTCTATGCTCCGCTCGAAATTGCCCTTGCCCAGATCGCGGCTCTGCTTGTTGCCAACGGTGTAGAGGGGCAGCATCTCGGTGTAGTTGTCCTTATTGCCTTTCTCCTTCTCCAAGTTTCCGTCGATGAATGCCTGGGAGCCGTTGTAATAGGTGTTGTACTTGGCTGTGAACGAATGCCAGAAACGGCTGCGGGCAGTGTTCTTATGAGCAGAGCATGCCGCTGTCAGACAGACAACGGCTACTGCACACATTATTATATATATGGCTCTGCGCATGAGGATAATTCTGTTAGTCCTTAACAATAAAACTCATTCTTGGGTCGATTTATTGTTTTTGCCTCGTTTTTTCTCTTCAATCATGCAACCTAACTTGCACGAGCCGTCGGCAACACTGCTGCATGAGGCACAGTCGTGGCCGCTGTTGTCAATAGCATCGTCGCCACCTTGGAAGTAAGAGGCAACGGCAGCCACTATTCCAAGGGCGACAATGGCAATTATGCTGACAATGGCGAAACCCATGCTCAGAAGCTCTCGACGGTGAACTGTGCATGCTGCAAGTCGTGCCAGAAGGATGGGTACGACTTGGTGACCACCTGCGGCTTGCGTATGACGATTGAAGGCATGAGCAGGGCTACGGGAGCGAACGACAGGGCCATGCGGTGGTCGTCGTAGGTGTCTATCTCGGCATCGGAATAGGCATCACAGCGCTCACCGTCCCAGGCAAGGGTGTCGCCGTTGTAGTCGTGAAGCACATAGCCGAGCTTCCTCATCTCGGCCTTCAGGGCCTCTATGCGGTCGGTCTCCTTTATCTTCAGGGTTGAAAGCCCCTCGAAGCGGAAGGGTATGCCCATGATGGTGCATGTCACTACGAATGTCTGTGCCAGGTCGGGGCAGTTCTTGAAGTCGTAGTCTAAACGTCCCATGCGCCGTCTGCTCTTGGTGAGAGTCACCGTTGTGGGAATGCCAGGCTCCCGGGTCTGGAATGTCGTCTTCACGCCAAGCATGCTGAACAGGTAACGCACGCACGAGTCGCCCTGCTTCGAGCCGTCGGTGAGTCCCGACAGCTTCACCTCGGCGTTGTTGTCGTTGCTGAGTGCCACCATGGAATACCAGTAGCTGGCCGCCGTCCAGTCGTTCTCAATGTAGTAGTCGCGTTGCGCATACGGCTTGTTGTTGACAACAATCGTGTCGGTGCTGCTCCAGTCTGCTTCGGCGCCGAATTCGCGCATCATCCAGAGTGTGAGGTCAATGTACGGGCGTGAGATCAAATCACCGGTGAGCTTCAGCGTCAGACCGTTGCGCAGTACGGGGGCAATGAGCAGTAAGGCGGAAATGAACTGAGAACTCACATTCCCGGGAATCTCAAGCACGCCGCCCTCAAGTGAGCTGCCAGTAATCTGCAGTGGCGGGAAGCCCTCTGCGCCCAAGTATTCTATTTTCGCCCCTAAGCTCCTTAGCGCGTCGACAAGAACGCTGATGGGGCGGTGCTTCATGCGGTCGGTGCCTGTCAGGGTGTGTGTGCCGCGCATAACACTGAGGTAGGCAGTCATGAATCTCATGGCTGTGCCTGCCGCACCTATGTCGATGGTTTCCGGCATGTAGCGGATGGCATTGATCAGCACGCTCGTGTCGTCGCAGTCGCTGAGGTTCAGTGGAAGTGTGCGGCCGCCGGATAGTGCATAGATGATAAGAGCACGGTTGGAAATGCTCTTTGATGCTGGCAGGCTAATGTTTGCTATAAGATTTTTTGGTGCGCTTATTCTGTATCTTTCCATAGTTTTCGCATGATTTCGGCCTGCAAAGATACGCTAAATGAAAGAAAAAACAAAAAAAGTTGCCATAAAATTTGCAAATGTCGGAGAAAGTCTGTAATTTTGCACCCGCAAACGAGACAAATGATAGTCATTACCCTGAAAAGAGCAGACTTCCAAGGTCGGTTGCCAAGCTTAAAAAGGATCGGGATTTAGCGCAGTTGGTAGCGCACACGTCTGGGGGGCGCGAGGTCGCTGGTTCGAGTCCAGTAATCCCGACCAAAAGAAAACCCAAGCTATTGGAAATCAATAGTTTGGGTTTCTTTTATATCCCAAATTGGCGTATTTTTGGCGTGATACAATTTGTTATGAGTGACTATCAAAATGTTTTTGCTGTTGTCAATTTCTATTCTACCAAGCCTGCCTAATACGTTCTGCCCAAGAAGGAGAGGCGCTTTCTGGTTGCGCACGACAGATGCCCGCACATTATTCAAGTCTAACCCACCGAAATTTACGTTCTTCAAGTTGATGATTGTACCGACACTCACATCCCCGTTGGCATCCATATACCTCAGACTACCCACCACGTCATTTGCATTCAAGTAGCCGTTTTTATCATAAACGTTGCCTCTACCATCGAAATGGTCACGTCGCTGGGACCAGTGTCGAAAACAAAGTGCAAGGGCAAGCCATTGATGTCGCATTTCACCTTACAAACACCACTCTCCTTTGTAAAAGGAACTTCCGTAGTAACCATCTCACTTTCTGAAGAGCCCGACTCTTTTAAAATTTTGAGTATTCTCACGCCATCTTGCTGAAATTGGTGGGCGCTGCGCCGAACATAGCCCGGAAACACCGGCTGAAATAGCTGACAGACGAGAAACCCGTGGCATAACTCACCTCGGTTACGGTCATGCGGCCCTCGCGCAGCAGCTCGGCGGCCCGGTGCAGCCGGATGGTGCGGATGAACTCGGTAGGTTTCTGGCCAGTGGCTGACTGTATCTTCCGGTAGAAAGTCATGCGGCTCATGCAGAGGTCGCTGGCCAGTTGTTCAACGCTGTAGCCGTCGTCGCTGAGATGGGCTTCAACCTGCGCAATGGCTTGCTGCAGCCACGGAGTCACGCTCTCAGGCAGAGGTGAGTCGCTGCCGTTGCTCTCAGAGCTTTCTGTGGCAGGACCGTCCACTCCCCTCTCCATGCGAGATGGGGCGGGGGTGAGGCTCTTCATTGAAGCAAGGAACCGCTCGCGCTGGCGGTGCAGCTGCCAGATGTATGCTACGAGAGCAGTAAGAACCAGCATGAGCACACCCAGCAGGCACCATACCCACAGCGGCATGCGCTCCACCACCTCAGCCTCGGGCTGGCTCCAGCGGCTGCCGGGCTGCGTCTCCTCGAGCTCGATGCTGTAGACGCCGTCCTCTTCGCGGCTTTGCTGCCTCAGTGTGCGGCGCACGGGGTCGTAGAGGCGGATGTAGCGGTCGCTGACCAGCAGAAGGCGCCCAAGACTGTCGACGTCAAGCTGAGTGACTCCGTCGCCAAATTCGTTCGAGGCGTACTCGTCAGTTGCCAGCTGTCCGTCCTTATAGGTCATCAGGGTGCCGAAGATGGTGGCGAGCCACAAGGTGCCGTCGGCGGTGAAGGCCATTGCCGAGACGTCCTTCGTGTCGGCCAGTGCCACCTCTTCGCTGCCCTGATTCATGTGCCGGATGTCTCTGCCGGTGCTGAACCAGAGGTCGCCCGACTGGCTGACGGCCAATGCCGTCGGTCGTGATGAAAGATGATAAGCTGCGCTTACGGAGTCGGCAACAGCCCTCGTGAGTACGGATCCCTTAAACCAGGCTTGCGGCTTGGAGTGGCAAAGTGCATAGCAGTTGCGCAGTCCGTCGGCCACCAGCAAGCGGCCCTGCAGGTCGGTGCTGACACGGCTCATGCAGATGCTGTCGCTGGGCACGGTTTGTTCAATGGTGCCGTCGGCAGGCTGATAGCGTACCACGCCCCTGCCAATGGTGCCGATGAGCAGGGCTCCACCCGTGGCGTCGTCGCTGATGTCGGTCGGCGCTGCGTCTAATGGCCATGGCGCATCGACAAACTTGCCGCCGTCGAACTTGAGCAGCCCCCCATTCCACTGCGAGACCCACATTTGTTGATGGCAATCCTCATGCAACCTATTTATATATTTGTCGCCGCAGGCATGCGTCTTCAGCAACCGTCCGTCGCCGTCGTATTCATAGATTTTCTTGTTCGCCGTCAGCCACCAGTGCCCATCGGAAGCCACGACGATGTCGTCGACCCGCTTGTCGTCGACCTCAGCCAGCCGGCTGATGCTGTAGTCCCGCTTGTCCAGGATATAAGCCCCATGAAAAGAGCCGATGATGATTCGATGGCCCGCCTCGGCCATGCAGGCTACAACATTACCGCCCAGCAGGTCGGGATGGTCAGCGTCGCTGCGGAACACCAGCACCTGCCGCCCATCGTCGCGACAGAGTCCGCCGCCCTCGGTAGCGTACCATAGGAATCCTTCCGAATCCTGCATCACGTGCAGAATCCGCTCAGCCGACAGCTGTTCGCGGTTGGGCAGCGAGAGCCTTTGCATGCGCTGTGACTGACCGGCACATGGCAGCAGTAATACAAACAACAATAAGAGTATATAGTTCTTCATCTTTGTGCAGTTCTTAAATAGCGGCACAAAGATACACAATTTCGCTGAGAAGTCGCGCCTGCAGAACTGCCTTTTAAGACTTTTTCGTAACTCTGCACCATATTTCCTGCCCGAAAATTTACATGAGTGCAATGTTTTGGGATAATAGTTCAACTGGAAACGACCGTTTTACCGTAATTTTGCAGCAGTTTTTTCTAATTAAAACAAACCACTAATTACTAACAACAAATGGAGAAAAAATTGCTATTAGCGACAATGCTGTCGTTAGGCATGGTTGGAGGGTTACCATCCTTCCTTCCGCTTACGGCAGCAGCTGCAACGACCCAGCAGACCATCAAGGTGACGGGTCAGGTTGTCGACCAAGACGGTGAGCCGCTTATCGGTGCCACCGTTAAAGTGAAAAGGAGCGCAGGCAGGTGCAGTGACCGATTATGACGGAAACTTCACGCTGACTGTTCCCAGAAACGCCACGCTTGTGCTGAGCTATGTGGGATTTAAGGATCTGGAGGTGGCCACGAACGGCCGTACCCAGCTTGGGACAATCCGGATGGAGAGCGACTCGCAGGTGCTTGAGCAGGTGGTCGTCGTGGGTTACGGTACTCAGAAGAAGGCCGACCTCACAGGTTCGGTAGCCGTGGTCAACGCCGACGAGCTGAAGCGCGTCTCACACTCAAACATCTCGTCGATGCTCGAGGGTAAGGTGGCCGGTGTACAGATTACCAGCGACGGCCAGCCCGGTGCCGACCCGTCGGTGCGTATTCGCGGCTTGGGCTCCTTCGGCAGTACGGCTCCGCTGTACGTCATCGACGGTGTGCCTATGGGTACCACCATCCGCGACTTCTCACCTAACGACATTGAGACCATCCAGGTGCTGAAGGACGCTTCGGCGGGTGCCATCTATGGTTCGCGTGCTGCCAATGGCGTGGTCATCATCACCACCAAGGGGCGGCAAGAAGGACCAGCCGCTGAAGGTGGACTATAAGGGGCTACCTGGGGTATGGATAAGATTGACGGCGGCGTCTACGACGTGATGAACGCCTCGCAGTACAGCCAGCTGCTGGGCCTGTCGAGCGTGAACACTGGTGTGGCAGCTCCTGGCGGCTACACTTTAGGCGAGGACGGACGCTACCATTTTATGGACAATACCGACACCGACTGGTTCAAGGAGGTGTTCAAGACCGGCTACCGCCAGAACCACAACGTGAACCTGAGCGGCGGCGGGGCTAACAATACTTATAATGTAGCTCTCGACTACTTCAAGCAGACGGGTACGATGGAGGGAGCCGGTCCCAACTATGAGCGCTTCACAGCCCGTGTGAACAACACGATGGACACGAAGTTCATCAAGTTCCGCACATCGCTGGTCTATTCGCACTCCAATCAGGACAACATGTCTATCTCGAACGCCAACGAGTACATCCAGGGTCTTTACGGCAACCTGCCCAACGTGCTGCTTGGCACGCTGACCATGCAGCCCACCATCAAGGCATACGATGAGTCGACCTGGTGCTTGGACGACAAGGTGGGTGCCGCCAACAACTGGAAATACGATGCCTACGGATACGGTGTCTACTACGACGACATCCACGGCGACATTTCGGCCACCAACCCCTTGCTGACCAACAACCTCTTCTCGCGCAACACCATCGTCGACCGCTTTGTGGGTACAGCCTCGGCCGATGTTGACCTGCTGAAAATGGTAGGCGTGGAGAGCAAGAACCACAAGCTGAACTACAAGATTAACCTGTCGTACAGCGCCACCCACGCCAACGACAAGACGTGGATTTCGGCCTGGATTCAGAGCAACCGCGTCTATCTGGCCAAGGACAACGAGCGGCTCACCAAGGCTCACCGCAAGTATACCGACGCGCTGATTGAGAACACGCTGACCTACGACGGAACCTTCGGTCTGCACCACCTCAACCTCCTGGGCGGTATCACCTACGAGGAGGAGAATACCAACACCATGTCGGCCTGGGGACTGAACTACTCGGAGCCTTACTTCCTGCAATTGCAGAACGCTGCCAAGCGCGATGCCGACTCTTACGAGTACAAGCACGCCCTGAACAGTTATATCGGCCGTCTGAACTACGACTACGACGGCAAATACCTGTTGTCGGCCATCGTGCGCCGTGACGGTAGCTCACGCCTTACCAAGAGCATACGCTGGGGCACCTTCCCCTCCGTCTCGTTAGGCTGGCGCTTCGACAAGGAGAAGTTCTTCCCCTTCAGCCACGACCTGTTCAGCATGTTCAAGGTGCGTGCCAGCTATGGTGAACTGGGTAACGAGAACATCGGCGAATATGTCTATCAGGCTACGATGCTGCGCAACAACATGAAGTACAACTTCGGCAACCAGGAGGTCAGCGGCTCGGCCGTCTCCACATACGTCAACGAGAAGCTCGCCTGGGAGAAGAAGACCACCTACAACGCCGGCATCGACCTGGCCATGTTCAACAACCGCATAGAGTTCTCGGCCGAGTGGTTCAAGAACAAGTCTACTGACCTGCTCTACAATGTGTCGGTGCCACTGAATGCCGGTGTGCAGAACACCAGCGTGACGATGAACGCCGCCTCGATGGAGAATGCCGGATGGGAGTTCTCGCTTACCTACCGCAACAACGACCACCCGCTGAAGCACCAGATTACTGCCAATGTGAGTACCGTGCGCAACAAGGTGACCGCACTGAGCACGGGCAAGGACACCCAGATTGACGGGGCTTACATTACCAAGGTAGGCGAGGAAGTCGGCAAGTTCTACGGATGGCAGTACAATGGCATTTTCCGTACACAGGCGCAGCTCGACGAACTGAACGAGAACGGCCGCTTGATACACAACAGAATAGAGCAGGCTAAGCAAGAAGCCGACCCGACCTACAAGCCACAACTCGTTGATCCCGGCAACTGGAGCTACCAGCCAGGCGCACAAGTCGGCGACTGCTGGTACGGCGACATCAACAATGACGGACAGATTACCGACGAGGACCAGATAGTGCTGGGCAGCGGCATGCCGAAGATGAACTTCGGACTGAGCGCACACTTAGAGTACAAGGGCTTCGACCTGAGCATCTCTACCTACGGTGCTCTGGGCTACCATGTCTCAGACCATATCTACAACGCACTGAACAGCTGCTATGGCTATGGCAACAAGGATGTGAACATGGCCAACGCTAACCGCTGGGCAGAGGACGGCTCATACCTGGCTAACGTGCCCCGCACGTTCACCACCGTTACTCATCCGGGCGGCACGCTGGCTTGGAACGACCTCTTCAGCGACCGGCAGATTCAGAACGCTGCCTATTGGAAGATTGCCAATGTGGAACTGGGCTACAACATCCCCAACAACCTCTTTGGCGGCTACATCACTGGCGCACGCATCTATGTGTCGGCACAGAACCTACATACCTTCACGGGCTACAAGGGTATAACGTGGACTACGCACCTGGCGTCTTTACCCCGGGCTATAACTACTGCTCGTACCCTTCGGCACGCAGCTTTATGTGTGGTGTTAATTTCTCATTCTAATATATAAAATAGGTATATCGTTATGAAACTATATAAAATTTCTTTTGCCCTATTGTTAGGCCTTGGCACGCTGACATCGTGCGAAGACAAGCTGGAACTCATCAACCCTAACCAGCAGACAACAGCTACCTTCGGCAAGACGGCCTCCGACCTCGAGGAGTGCGTCATCGCCGCCTACAACCATATCCGCATGGAGGGGTCCTACGCACGTGTGGGCTACGGCTACGACCTGTGCCGCGGCGACGAGGTATGGAATTCGAGCCAGGTGTGGTATATGGCCTTCGACGACCTCAACGCCCCTGCTACAGAGGAGATGACGCAGTGGGTATGGCGTGAGTGGTACTACACTATCAACGTCTGCAATTTCATTCTCTCGCGCACTGGCGACGACAACAGCACGCTCGACGAAAGCATGAAGCGCGTAAAGGGTCAGGCCTTGTTCCTGCGCGGACTGAGCTACTACAATCTGGCGGGCTACTATCAGACTCCGCCCCTCATCACCGACTATAGCTAGTATGGCTCGCTCGACGGACTCTACGCTGCCAACAGCTCCTATAGCGAGGTGCTCCTGCAGGTGGAGAAGGACTTTGCCGAGGCTATGATGGCTCGCTCGACGGACTCTACGCTGCCAACAGCTCCTATAGCGAGGTGCTCCTGCAGGTGGAGAAGGACTTTGCCGAGGCTATGACGCTGCTCCCCAGTCGCGATGCTGGAGGCGAGTGGGCCAAAGGGCGTGCCACTTGTGGCGCTGCTGCCGGCTACTATGCACGGGCGCTGATGATGAACCACAAATACGCCGAGGCTCTCACCGTATTGAAGGCCATCATTGCCGGAACCTACGGCCACTACGAACTGATGAAGAACTACGGCGACAACTTCCGCGAAGGCACAGCCTATGAGAACAATGCCGAAAGCCTCTTCGAGGTGCAGTTCCTCGACTACGGCACACAGGGCACCGACGAGGAGTGGACACCCGTGAACACCAGCTCGAACGCCACCCAGGCCCATGCCATCGAGAGCAACTTCTGCCCAGGCCCCTTCGGCGGATGGGCCGACCTGTCGGCCACACCCTGGCTCTATCAGCTGTTCAAGCAGGAGCGCACCACAGACGGCAAGCTCGACCCGCGCCTCTACTGGACCATCGGCACCTACGAGGCCGACTGGGAAAGCTTCGAGAACGGCAACGTCTGCTTCAAGAAGGAAATGGACGCCCTGGACAACATCATCACCAATAACAACAACGGCGGACTGCCCATTGCCAAGTGGACCAATATGCGCACCAACCTCTACGAGTCGGTGGTCACTGGCCTGCACTGCGGCATCAACCTGCGCATGATGCGCTACAGCGACGTGCTGCTACGTGCCGCCGAGTGCGAAAACGAAGTGTCAGGCCCCACCCAGCAGGCCATCGACTGGATCAACCAGGTGCGCCGCCGTGCCAACCTGACCGACCTGAACCCCAGCGACTTCACCGACAAGGATAAGCTCTTCGAGCAGATTGCTAACGTAGAGCGCCCCAAGGAGTTCGGCTGTGAGTTTGGTCGCGGCTTCGACCTCATTCGCTGGGGATTCTTCTACACTGACGACCGTCTGCAGCAGCTCAAGGCCCACGGCGCAGTGATACTGAGCAACGACCCAAGTCTGGTGAAGAATCCGGTGGACTATGCCACACTGCCGAAGAATGATGACAAGAAATTGGCGAAGCCCTACAAGACTTCATACGACACCTTTGTGCCGGGCCACGAGTTCATACCCATCTATCAGGGACTGCTCAATGCCAACCCCAACTTGAGGGGAAATTCGGCCAACAACAACACCTACAACGCTGTCTTTTTCACTGAGCAGGGATGGTCAGTACATCCCGTGGTGAACCTCTGATCAGGCTCAAGGACAAATAAGGTTAAAAGTAAAAAGTAAAAGAAAATAATTATGAGACATCTCAATATATTATCAACGGCTTTCTGCGCAGCAGCCATGGGTTTGCTGTCGCTGACGAGTTGTGAGGGGGGCGACTTATATACCGTCGATGCCCC
The DNA here is from genome assembly GCA_017449025.1 of Prevotella sp. GTDB lineage: Bacteria > Bacteroidota > Bacteroidia > Bacteroidales > Bacteroidaceae > Prevotella. The sequence continues at coordinate 20,936 of JAFSKJ010000002.1, forward strand.
CGACTGGATTGCGGCCAAGGCCGACTCCATTGCCGCTTCCAAGGTGCCAGAAGAACTGGTGGGCATGATGGAAGACGTCTATACCATCGGTGCCACCGACTATACCACTGGCTGGTGGGCAGTCTTCTCCAAGTATTATCAGATTCCAGACGGCCAGGTATGGAACGCCGAGTTCAACTTGAACATCAACCCCGCCGCCACGAACACCTACAAGAACTTCGCCCTCATTCTCTGCAACGACGAGGACCGTGGTGCTGCCGACTACAAGGAGTATGGAGCCATCCGCTTCGACAACCAGCCCAGCGGAAACTCCGAGTGGGGCGACTACATCATCCGCGACAATGTTGAGAGTTCGTTGACTTTCAATAGCGATACCGACGAGGGTGTTGATAAGCTCGGCGGCAAGGTGACGCTTACCATCGACCGTATAGACCCCAACAACTTCATTATCAGGATGACCAATGGCGTGGTGACGAAGACCTATACTCACAAGTCGGCGCTCACCAACCTTAATGCCGACGGAGGGAACACCGTTATCCGCGCTTTCCTTGTGCCCGAAGGTTCTTACATCGGTTTCCTGCGAACCAATATCGAGCCTATTGGTGGATGTACCTCAGCAGAGGACAAACTGCCGCTGTCGATGACCCTTAACGGAGTACCGCGCAAGGTGTTGCAAGGCACCGAAGCGGCTGATGTTTTTGCTAACATCACGGCTACCGTGGAATTCGAGCAGGGCGTGACGAAAACCATACCGGCAGCAGAGCTCACTCTGCAGGCCGTGCCCGATATGAACACATTGGGTACCAAGAGCCTCGTAGCCGTCTATAGCAAGAGCTACAAGGGTGAAAACTGCAACCCCATCATCGCATCGGCACAGTTTGAGGTGGTCGACAAAATGTACACCGTACTTGGCGCCGAGGACAACACCACCGGCTTCTGGGATGTTCATTCCGAGGCCATCAAGGTAGAGCCGGGCGAAACTTTCGTTACCACCTTCACCAACTACACCAAGGCCGCCAGCAACTGGAACAACTTCGTCGTCTGTCTCACTTCTGGCGACGGCTCCACCGAGTATGGCATCCTGCGTGCCGACAACTGGGGATGGGGCTCGGCCTGGGCTGGCGAGGAACTCGGCTCAAAGTGTCAGCCGAGCGGCGGACAGACCGACTGGGCCGCATGGCTCGCCGCCATGGACGGCGCCAGGGTCACCGTCATGGTCACCAACAACGGCGACGGCACCGCCGATGTGCGCTCCGTCATGCTGGGCACCGACGGACAGACCTACACCCAGGACTACATCGGACTGAACACCGTCACCAACCCCGACGACTTCTACTTCCACTTCACCGTCGACGGCAGCCACATCGTCTTCGACGACGTGCTCGGTGCCGAGGACAACTCCACCGGCTTCTGGAACGCCCACTCCGACGCCTTCCACGTGCCCGCAGGAATGACCCTCACCCGCCGGTTCAGGAACTACACCAACGGTGTCGGCAACTGGAACAACTTCGTCGTCTGTCTCACTTCTGGCGACGGCTCCACCGAGTATGGCATCCTGCGTGCCGACAACTGGGGATGGGGCACCGGCTGGGAAGGCGGCGAACTCGCCACCAAGTGTACGCCGAGCGGCGGTCAGACCGACTGGGGCGCCTGGCTTGCTGCTATGGACGAAGCCATGGTGACCGTTTCAGTCACCAACCACGGCGACGGCACCGCCGATGTACGTTGTGTCATGTTGGGCAACGACGGTCAGACCTACACGCAGGACTACATCGGACTGAACACCGTCACCAACCCCGACAACCTCTACTTCCACTTCACCGTCGACGGCAGTCATCTGGTCTTTGAGTAAAGCAGTCGCGACTTTGTCTGTGTTATGAGTGCGGGGCAGGCTCTTTTTGCCTGCTCCGCTCCTTTTGGTATGCTCGGCATGAGCATTGTCTAACGGGTGGAAGTCCCGAGTGAGCCCTAATAGCGGGAATCACATAGCCAAGAGCAAGGGTGTCCGTCGCGAGGCGGAATCTGAAAGAAGCAGGCGGCAAACATCTGGCCTGA
>JAFSKJ010000133.1 GCA_017449025.1 Prevotella sp.
AGGGCAGATAACGGTGAAGGGCTGTATTGAGGTCGGCATATCTTCCTTCGAACCAGAGGCACGGTTGCTTGTCGAAACCATACTCTTCAGTAATGACATGCCGCTCCAATTGCTCTGCCGTCAGTGTGTCCTTCTGACCGAAGCCATAATCCTTGGGCTGCATCTGCCACTCTCTGTGGCTACGGCTGGTCTGTGTCATACGTTCTATATCTACATATACGTCTGCCAATTCACCTGGCCATAAGTAGAAATGTTTGGAGAATCCATCGCCTATGCTGAGTGATGCCATGCTGGTGCCACGTTGCGGGAAACGGACGATAGCCAGTCCGTTCTCGTCAGTGAAGCCAGTATGGTTATCAGCGATATATGGGAAGAAACTGCTTACAGCCAAGCACACAATCTTTGTGGAAGTCTTGTTAGCCTCCCAGTTAAGGATATGCACCCGTACCGTTGTGGTATCCATTTCAAACGATGGTTCCGGCAGCGGTGCCTCCATATTCATCTGGTAATTTTTTACGTATTCAGGCAATCCTGTTGGTATCTGCCCCTGCCCCGCCATTGCGACGAGGGCGAACAGGATGGTGATGATGGTTTTCTTGTTCATATTCGTTTCGTTTTATTTATGGAATACTGCGCCAATGATATAATAGTGTGGGCAGAATTTGAAGTAGTCGCTGGTCTTTGCTTTCTCTTCTGTCAGTTCAGTGTCTCCACAGAAACGGATTCCTTTTGCTTGCTCGTCCCACCAGAAAGAGCCGTAGAAGACAAGGGGAATGAAGGTGTCAAGGGAGAACGAAGTGGGCTGGTATGGCACTCTCTGATAACGGTAAACGGTTGGAGACGCTTCGGTGATAGGCTTCAGCGTCAGTTTCCAAGGCGCTGCATCATTGCGAGAAGATTGCAGGGTGATGGTCTCGATAGAGTCCGACTGAACGGGAGAGAACCCGACGGCGAGGGTCTTGGCCAGGCGATAGATGCCGCGCTCCATGTCGTCGGCATCGTTCTCCGCATAGATTTCCTGTTGGTCTTTCTCGTTGAAATCGGAAATCATGGTCTTTGTCCTGAAACCGTAGAGTTTCTTCTCGTCAATCATCCCCTGCTGATTATACTCGCGGATGACGATGGTGAAGCCCGACATGGAGTCGCGCAGAGAGGAAATGTCGTAGGTGTAAACCTCGTAGCCGCACAAGGCCATGTGCTCCATGAAGTCTTCGGGCGTGGCTGCTACTTTTTTGATTTCTTGCGCCTGCCCCGCCATTGCGGCGAGGGCAAACAGGATGGTGATGATGGTTTTCTTGTTCATATTCGTTTCGTTGTATTACATTGGTGTTTGATTGTTATTATTCCCCTCCCATCCAAGGATTTCTCTCCCACAAACGATAAACGCGAGTGGTATGCTCGGCATCGTGTATGATGTGGTTGCCAGCATCAGCATTTTTAATTATGGCCTCGCGCTCCCAACTACCACGGGTAAATTTGAACTGGGCGGGCAGATGCAGACGGAGGTCGATGGCGGCAATGCTGTCGTTGACGAGGTTCATCTTGATACCCTTTGCCTCCCAATTGCCCAGCGCGTCTTGGTTGCCTGTGATGTAGATGTCGTTAGGCAGGTTTTTGCCGCGAAGTTCAATGTGGACGGGGCTGGTTTCCTCGCCAAAATATCCCACCAAGTTCTTGGCACCAAACATGATGTAGTCGTTCAGAGCCACTGTCACACTGGGCATGAAACTGCCGTAATGGTCATAGTCGGGGAAGGTGTGTACGGAGGTGACGGTGTTTTCGTTGAAGTGCGACTTGTCTTTGAGGATTGTGCTGACTCGCTCCCAGCCAGTCTTCCACTCGTCGCCCCAATATTCAGGCTTGTTTTCTATTTCTCTTGCCATTGACGCATAGATGAAGCGGGGCGACTTGCGGCTCTTGAACTGATAACTCTCTATATCCGTAGCCAAACGGTATTCGTCATAACAGCAGTTAGGCGAGACGGCGATGTAGTCGTCGAAGAGGTCGTCGGTAATCATACAGTCGAGCACGAACGATGCGCTCAGCGAATGGCCGATGCCGAGCGTGCGTCCCGACGTGCGATAATTCTGCTTCACGTATGGCATCAGTTCGTTCTTGACGAATTTCTTTAGGTCGGGCGAGTTGCCGTAGTTGTAGCCTTCCTTGAATAGTCCATTGTTGCCATGCAGGGGCATGGGCAGATAGTCGTTATTGCGAGAATAGTTGATGTCCCAAAGGGTTGGCGAACAGATGCCGACAATGATAAAACTCGTGCTCCTTCCGCCGTCCGGGTCGGGCTTGCACGCAATGTTGAGCAGGCAGTGAACGAGGTCGAACATCGTGCGGTCTTGTGCGTCGAACACATAGATGACATCATAGTAGGTCTGGTCATACTGCTGATAGCCCCCTGGCGTATAGATGAGCACTTGCCGCTCGTGGTTGAAATACTCGGACTTCATCGAGATTTCCTTCACGCTCTCCAGTTGTGCACTCACACCTAACGATACGAGGGCGAGCAGTGCGGTGATGATAGTTTTCTTGTTCATTATTCTTTTCGTTTACAACTTGTCCTTACTATTATTATATACGCTGTTCTCGCGGAAATATGACGTCCGAGCGCGTTAAACTTTCCTAATCACAGGGCATAAAGATGGCGCGAGTCTGATTCCGCATCCGTATTCTCGGCATCGCCAAACGCCTTCCAGCCAGATACAAGTCTCAGCCCGCGCCTAAACGCGAGCATCAACTTCTATCATCTTGGCTGTTTATTTTTGGCGAAATTCAGAATACAAGAATCAAAAAGTCAACGCTTCTTATGTCGTTCTATGTCCGTCGGTCTATCCGCTCATTGTTCGTTATTGTTTTCGTTTTACATTATTATCTCTTACAGCCCCTCGATAACCTCCGCCGTCAGGCCTGTAGCCTCGGCAATTTGCTCGATGGTCATCACGTTCATGGCTTTCAGCTTGCGGGCGGTGTCTATCTTTTGCTGTTCGGCTTTAGCTTCGGCTTTGGCTTCGGCTTTAGCTTCAGCCTCTTTTATCATCTCTTCCGCCTTCTTGTTAGCTTCTGCCTCTACTTTCTGCTTGACTTCTGCCTCTACTTTCTTTATGACCCTCCGCGTTATCGTCTCTTCGATTTCCTCTTCGTATGTCCGCTGGGTACTGACCCTGTCCCAGAATTTGTCATATGCCCGCATTTCCTCGTCGCTGAAGGCGGCACGCTCCACAATTTCAAGTGCCTCGTTCACCTCGGCATTCTCCAGCAATTCTGCCGGCACCTCCTTGGTGTTCTCATTGATTTCAGTCAGGAAGCGTAGCCATAGCACTTGCATCTTCTTCTCAGAGAACGTCGTTGGCTTGAACTTCGGCAGCTCCACAAAGACAAGGTGGAGGCCGTCAATCACCCTGTCTGTATATTTGTCATGAACAAGATGATAGTAGTGGTAGTAGTCATCGACATCCTCCAGAAACTTTGCATTGACGAAATTCAAGGCATAGACGGGCTGAAGACTGGCATAGTTCATGCCTTTTTCCGTCTGTGCCACGTATGCTTTCGAGGCATTAAGCAGTACGCGCTTCTTGAACGATTCCGTCCAAGTCATCTGCATCTCGACGATGAACTCGCGCTTCTTGTTGTCCTTGCAGCATACGTCCACAATACTGTATTTCTCAGCCTCCGTCCTGTCGGGGATTTTCTCGGCAGGCCAGTATTCTATGCTTTCCACGCGCTCGTCATCCTTCAGGGGCAGGAGGGCGTTGAGCAGACTGATGACGAGATGCTTGTGCTCGCCGAATATCTTCTTGAAAGTGAGGTCGGCTTTCGGGTCTAAGTACTTTGCCATAATTGTATTTTATTTAGAATGATGGCGCAAAGTTACAACTTTTTTCGCAAAGATGATGCGATGATGGCGTTAAATCTTACGAAAGCGGGCGAAGATGCGCCGTTTTGCCATCTTCGCCCGTATAAATCGTGATTTCTTTGCGAATCTTGCTGATGGTCTTGGGGGGTGACGTTCTTTGCATGGCAAAGCGACCAGAAATCGGGAATCAGCCCCGTCCCCGCGTCTGTCGGTCTGTCCGCTCATTGTCTTTATCCTTATGTGAGTATTATAGTCCCTCGATTTCCTCTGCCGTAAGGCCGGTAATCGACATAATTTCCTTCACCTCGTAGCCCTTGTCCTTCATGCGGCGGGCGGTCTGCATGAGAGCCTTGTGAGTGGCGGTCTCCTTGATAACCACCTCGTTCTTCTCCCACTCGTCCCAATTTGTATCGGCTAAATAACTGGTCACTTGGTCGCGCAAGGGGGACAGGTCGTCTTGAATGACCGCCCAAACCTCGTTGGGATTTATCTGGTAGTAGTCGTGTACCAACACATGGCGCATCTTGGCGATAAACTCCCATGGCGTTTCAGGATGCTGGCCGCAAAAGGCGTGCGTCAGCATATAGGTAGCCTCGCCTATAATTTCAATGTTCTTGACTATGCCGTAGTATTTCAAGTTGTCGGCTTCCAGTTCCTCTTTCGTCTTGCCGTCAGCGAAGGCAAGGATACGGTCGATAGCTTCTACGATGTGCTCCAGGCGGTCGCGGTCTCTAACGTTCTCTCTCATATATCAACTTTCTGTCTTGGTTTACACTTTCCCTTACTCTTGGGCGCAGGGTACCGTCCTCGACGATGTCCACTGGGCGGTCGAGCAGTTTCTCCAGTTCGCATATCATCGCCGCGTGTTTCAGCAGGCTGATGCGGGCCTTGTCATCGTACTGCACAAGTAGGTCCACGTCGCTCAGCGGTGTCTCCTCGCCTCGTGCGAAGGATCCGAAGAGCCATGCCTTCACGACGGGCTGAGTCTTGAAGTAGTCGGCTATGGCGTGTTGCATTGCTTGAGTGCTCATAAGCGTGTCGTTTTATTCGTTTACGGGGGCAAAGATACAATTTTTTTCGCAATTACCGCGTACTTCTCCCCTCCTTTTTGATATATATTAAGGAAAACCGTAATAATTCAGTAATAATTATTTTCGGCTATGGGGTAAAATAGCCCTAACTTTGCACTCGCAATTTCACATTAAAACGTAATATCTGATGAAACGACTCGCCATCCTGTTATATATAGTCCTCGTCCAGACCGTCTGCCATGGCCAGGAGGAGCACGGCACCCTCGGGGCATGGAGGTGGACAGGAAAGCCCGTAGACAAGGAGATTGTGCTGAAAGACGTGATTGTCAAGGCTCCCGACATTATCCAGAAAAGCGACACACTGGTCTATTCCATGAGCAAGTGGGCGCAAAAGCAAGACCGCAACATGGCCGACGTGCTACGTCGCTTGCCAGGCGTGGAGGTGGCCGAGGACGGGGGCATCAAGTACAACGGCGAGCCTATCAACAAATTTTATATCGACGGTTCTGACTTTGTGAACGACCGCTACGGCGTGGCCACCAATAACATCTCCCCTGACGACGTGGCCAGCGTGGAGATTATGGAGAACCATCAGCCCGTGAAGGTGCTTGAAGGACTGGAGTTCTCACAGCAAGCCGGACTGAACATCAAACTCAAAGAAGCCGCCCGCGCCCGCTGGATTGGCATCCTGAATGGCGGCATAGGTGCCGAGCCTCTGCTCTACGACGCATCCCTGTTTGCCATGCGCATTGCCAGGAAATGGCAGAACATGGAAACGCTGCGACTGAACGACACGGGTTGGAATCCCAACAGCCAGAGCGAACGACATACTGATTACACTCTCCTCAACAGTATCTATAACGACAACCCGTGGCCTGACTATATCGCTATCGGCACCACCTCTGCGCCGCTTGACGAACTGCGCACCCGTGACAATCTTTCGTTTCTGGCACAGTCGAGTAATGCCCGCCATGTGGCCGACGGTGTTGATGTCAAACTGAATGCCACCTATCAGGCTGACCGCTTGGACTTTACTAACTCCAGCACCACTCGCTATTTCGACAAGAACATCCCCTCGTTCTTAGAGCAGAACACGATGCGCAGCCACGAACACCAACTAAACGGCGAATGGTCACTGCAACTGAACCGACGCAATAACTATCTGAAAGACAATCTCAGTGTGGATGCCCTGTGGAATCGTGCCACGTCTTCCGTCAGCGGTACGCAAACGCTGCGGCAGCAGTCCGACCTCCCATCTCTTGACATCACCAACGATTTGCAACTGGTTCGCCGCATCGACAGCCACCTACTGACCATCTCGTTGCACAACCGCTACTCACATCGGCCCCATTCGCTTACTGCCGATAGTGTTCTGCAAGACCTCACTACCGACGATTTCCGCTCTGTTACCGAAGCCCGCTATGGCTGGCTTCTGCGTCGTTGGTCGTTCTACGCTCGTGGCGGCATCGTCATCAATCTGCACCGTTTCCAAAGCAATCTCAGTGGTCTCACACTGCCCGACTATCCATTAGAGGGCCGTCGGAATTTTACCATCCTCAAAACTTATGCCTCGCCCGAAGCCCGCTATCAGCACCGCCGTTGGTGGCTGACGCTCTCACTGCCCATTGGCTACAATTATTACAATATGGCAGACCGACTGGCCAGCACCTCCACCAATAAGCATCTTATGACCATCTCGCCAATGGTCTATGTTCGCCACCAACTCACGGCCAAGACCGACCTCTCCGCCTGTCTCAACTACAGCCTCCAGCCAGTCGCACCAAGCAGTTACACGCAAACCGTCGTCATGTCCGACTTCCGAAACCTCACCTTTCAGACACCATCCGCAGAAAGCATACGGCAACGTTCTGCTTTCGTCAGACTGCGTTACCGAAACCCCATCACCTCACTCTTTGCCAATCTCTCAGCCAAATACGAACAGGACTATCAGCCCCTGATGCAAAATCAACTGTTCATCGGCGACCGTATTTTCACCGAATTTGTCGCTTGTGGGAACAATGTCTCCATCACGCAACTTAGTGGCGGCATCAGCAAGGGTCTTTGGTCAGCCAAAGTCACCGTAGGCATTGATGCGTCTCTTGGACATTCCCGTGCCAGGATGATGCGTCAGGGCGTACAACAGCCTTACACCTCCACCTTCATCACCATTGCGCCCAAGTTCACGGGCAAATTCACTCGCTGGCTCTCCACCGACTATCGCCTGACTTACACAAAAAACCGATACAAGGTCGATGCAGTAAAGGCCATCCACAGCAGTTTACGCCAAAACCTCTCCGTTACGCTTCTGCCTACCGACCAGTGGCATATTGCTTTCGGCGCAGAGCATTCTTGCGCTCCGTCAGTGCTCAGGCGAGCAAGCTCGGAGTCCTACACGCGCTTCTCCACCGACCAGACCGCCAGCATCACTTTCCTCGATGCCTCTGTCCGCTGGCTCCTTTCCAAGCGCATTGACCTCGCTCTTGCAGCCACCAATCTCCTTGACGAAACAGACTATCGTTACACCTCCTTCGGCTCCCTCTCGGAATCCTTCCATTCCTTCAACATACGACCAAGAAATATCATCATCAAAATGCAAATCAAGATATAATAACGAAAATGAAAACAATGAAGATTTGGAGAAGAATCCAATCACTGGGGTACAGATTCGGGAGGAAAGGAGCAGCGTTTTGCGGACTGTAGGTCTCTATACCATCAAAGGCTTTACCTATAAAAAAGGAAACGAGTACGAACTGCTGGTAAAGAAAACGACTCTTGCCAATCCTCCGCAGGATTCAGGAAACGTCAGGTACGAACTCATCAGCATCGTCTCGCAGAGAAAGATTTCATTGAAAAGAACAAGCAAACTATCATTACCGCAATGCTCGCCGCAGTCCTCGCGCTGACATCGTGCTACTATTCGGCACAAAAGGCAGAAGTGGTACAGCTGGCAGACAGCACAGAAATAGTAACCAACGCCGACACACCTCTCTAAAGTTTAAAACAATCAAATGATTTGGATATTTCCGTTTTTTGTTATACCTTTGCATTCGACAAGAGTCATTGAAACGGCTGGTGGCTCATTGTCGAGTGTTCTTTGAGAGCAATTTATAGCAGAATGTAGAATTGAGAACGGTCTCCAAATCGGTAACCCCGTTTTTCCTCAATTCTCCAGACTGCCTTTATACAAGGAAATCCTGCAAATTCTTACAAATTTACGTGCTGTGCGGTTGAAAGACGCTGAAAGCGTCTACGCTCGGTAACCGCAGCGTCCGAATGCATAAAAGAAATGGATACTTTATAAAAAAATAAAATGATTATCCGCTATCGTACCACCAAAGCCCCAAAGCGGCACCCCTGCCTGTGGTCTTATCAGCCCTTCGGGCTTTGGTGGTATCTTTGCGGATAATCATAAAAAATAATATAATGTTACTTTTTTACC
>JAFSKJ010000055.1 GCA_017449025.1 Prevotella sp.
GCTGCGCTGGCTTGCTACCGAAGGGACGCAAGGACCCCTGCAAGTCAGCGGAGCTGGAGCGGCACCCCTGCCTGTAGTCTGTTGCCCTTTGGGCCTTTGGTGGTACGATTGCGGATAATCATTTTCTTTTTGTAAGATTTGGTCAGATTTGTTCGATTTCTGCCCCGGATGGGACACTCATCTTGAGGGTGCTGAGTCGCACTGCCGCCTTGATTCCTTAAGAATATTTAATTGCAACAAGAAAACAATGCCTTATGCGTCATAATACTGATTTTATTTCATACTTTTGCCCATTGAAAAGTGGAATAAATGCGTTATTACCCCGACAAGATGACGCCTGAGCAGGCGAGGACGTTCGGCAAGGATGTGCTGAACATAGTCTGTCAGATACCTCGCGGAAAGGTAACTACCTACGGACATATAGCTGCGTGGGCAGGATGGCCGAGTCATTCGAGGATGGTGGGGAGAACGCTGAGGTATTCGCCGGGGGCGGAGAGCCTGCCGTGCCATCGGGTGGTGAATATCGCGGGGCGCACGGCTCCCGGCTGGTCCCGTCAGCGGACGTTGTTGGAAGAGGAGGGAGTAACTTTCAAGCCCAACGGCCATGTGGACATGAGCAAACATCTTTGGGAACCAGAAATAAATGGAGTATGACAACAGCGAAGGAAATCATTGAATATATGGAGTCGCTGCGCAATGAAGAGCAGCGCGAGAACCTGATGCGGTTTTTCAAAACGGCACCAGGGGAGTATGGCTATGGCGACGAGTTCTTGGGACTGAAGGTTCCAGTGACCCGCGAGGTAGTAAATAGTGTGGCTCAAGACTTTGCCTTGAGCGAAGAGGAGCGCAAGCAGTGGATGGCAGCATAAATGCGCCTTGTTAGATAACAGATACGATTGTAGCGGGGTTTGGCAAACCCCGCTACAATTTTCAGCCTGCTAATAAACTGCTTTCTTCAGCAGATACTGCAGGAATGTAGCTTTTTTGCAATCTGCTACTTCACCACAACCTTCTTTCCGCCAACGATGTTGATGCCCTTCTGCAGCTTGTCGATGCGGACACCCTGGAGGTTGAAGATGGCTGCGTCGGCGTCGGCAGCATTGATGGTGCTGATGCCGGTGGCAGTGTCAGTGATGGTGATGGGCAGCAGCTGCTGCTTGGTGCTGGAAGATGCAACGAAGATACCCACCACGATGGCCTTTTCAATCTTGGTCTCGTCCTTCACCCACGGTGTAATCTTGTGGAGCTGCTGGTTGGCATTCTCTGCGCCGTTGTTCAAGGTGAGCGTGGCCTCGCCTTCTGTCAGTGTTCCGGCAGTAGCGCTGGTAGCGGCAAACGCCACATTGTTGATCACAACCACCTTGTTCAGGTAGTCGGCGGGATTTTCATTAAGCTGTGCAATGGTTGCAGTGATGGTGGTAAGCTCGTTGATGCTGGTAGCGGTAAGCTCGCTCTTCGGAGTGTCCTCGGTCTCCTTTATCTGCGGATTGCCTGATGCCTCGCGCTTGATGCAGTAGACGGTGCCGTTGACCTTGGTGTTCTCGCTCAGATTGGCGTTGAGCGACGTGTACTGGATCCAGCAGCCGCCGGTGGCATCCTGGATGAATGCGGTGGAGAAGCCGTCGGCAGAGATGCCGGTCACCTCGGCGTCCTTCAGGGTAAGCTTGGCGTAGGTGCCCGACTCAAGAGCATTGAAGGCGGCAATGTTGGCGCAATCAGTATAGGTGATGGCCTCGAGGGCTGCGGTGGCGTCGGTGGCATCGGCGAGGGTTACTACGGCTTTTGCCAGATAGCTGGTGCCACCCTGCACGAAGCGCACGCCATCGGCGTTGCCCGTCCAGGCCATTCCCTCGATGGTTCCGCTGGAAGCTGTGAACTTATCTATTTTGCTGTTGCCGGCGGCAGTGAAGGTGATGCCAGTGATGGCCTTGCCCTTGGGAGCGCGGAATGTCAGCGAGGAGTACTGCGGATAGGTAACAAGGTTAATGCCACGGTTGTTATCCTCGTAGATGCGCGAGGGTGCTGAGCCTGCAGTAATCTGGAGCGAAACATTGTCAACGGTGTAGGTCTCGTTGTAGATCCAACCCTTAGTATCCATCATGGCATTAACACCGTCTTTATCCTTGCCCACGTAGCCGCGCAGGCTCTCGGTGCCGTCCTTGGTGAAGTCGAAGGATGCAACGGCAGGAGTTGCTCCGGCCTCGACGATAGCGTCGGCAGAGATGGGAAGCAGGAACCATCCAGTCATGTAGTAAACAACCACGCCGGTGATGGAGGCGGCGTTCTCAGGCCAGGTGAAGTCTGAGGGCAGCACTGCGAGATAGTCGCGAGCCTTGAAGGTGTTGCCTGTGGCGTCGGTGAGCGTCTTGTTCTGTCCAGCGCCGCTGATGGCTACGTTCTCCAAGGTTACCAGTCGGCCATAGTTATCCTGTGCACCGGCTTTGTCAAGAGTTATCACAGTGCCAGTTAAGGTTGTGGCTGTAGCCTCGACGGATGCCTCGGATGCTGCCATGAAATACTCGACAGCCTCGGCAGGAGTATTCATATAGTCGATTTCGCTGTCAGTACCCTTGGTGCCGGTGATAGAGCCGTTGATGGTGGTGCCGGCAGTGAGAGCAGCGCCCTTGATGACGGTGGCACCGGTGGCGTCCTCCACGAAGTACTTGCCCTGAAGATCCCAGTATGCGTTAACACGGGCATCGGTAAGGTTAAGCTTCACAACCTTTCCGTCCTCAACAGCGTTGAAGGCTGCAATATTATCCACCTCGACATCCACTGCGGCAGGCTTCACTGTCTCAGAGTTCTCGTCGGCCAGGGTGACGTTGAAGGCCCAGACGTAGCGGGTGCTATTGGCATTTGGCCCAAAGACAACCTCTGTGGCGTTGCCTGTCCAAACGTTATCAGCAACTGTGCCAGTAGAAGGAGCCAGATCGAATGAACCTGTCTGCATGGTAGCTTCGATCTTAGTAATGGCCTTGCCCTCGGGGGCATTGAATTTCAGGGAATTTGACTTGTAAATCCAAAGGCATATACCGCGGCTGGCATTCTTCATGATGCGCACTGGATTCATGGCTTCGCCCTGGACGCCAGTCAAAGTAACATCGTCCATGACAATCGGCTCGGTGAGGTTGCCATTAGCATAATCAGCACCTTCGCCCACGGGCCACTGGCCGTTGTTGTTCTGGAAGTCGAAGGTGGGAGAGGCAGGAGCCTGTGCGGTGAACGTGATGCCATAGTAGCGCAGCATGTTGGGGGCAGAGTTGTCACCATCGTCCAACCATCCGCTGATTACTACTTCACCAGCGCCAACGGAAATGTCGCTTGCCACAACCTTGTCGGTGGAGTTGCTCTTGAACTCGGTATTCTGGCCGTTGACCTGAAGAATGCGATAGGGACGGTTGCCGCCGGTGTTGGAGAACGTTACTCCTACGAGGCCGGGCACAGTGGTCTTGAACTTAATGATGTTGCCCTGGGCATAGCCGCCACGAGAGGGGTACTGCATGCCTTCCATCTTGATGGCCTTGGCGTCGCCGAAATCGTCGGTAAAGTTGATGCGGTCGTCAAGGTCGGCCAAGAGGAACTCTTCTGTCTTACTGGGGCTGGTGGCATCGGTAAGCTCAACAGTCTCTGTAAGCTTGGTCCAGTCCCAGGCGGCATCGGCGCTCACCTCTGTCTGTGTGTAGGCAACGGCGCGGCTCTGATAGGTGATGCTGACAGCGGCTGTCAAGTCGCCCACTGTGGCTGAGATTTCGGCTGCAGTCTTCTCTACGTCGGCCTCGCTGGAATATGTCACCTCAAACTCCTGGTCGGCAACACCGCCGGACACACTGAAGCTGGAAGGCTCAATGGACAGGCCTGCCACGTTGGGCATGGTGATTGCGTAAGTGCCATCGGCAAGGTTCTTGCCAGTCAGGGTGAACTTCTCTGTCATGCTCTTGTTGTTGGGATTAACTGCAAATGCAAGCGTCTTGGGAGAGACTGCCAACGACGGAGCTGTGGTGCTGTACTCAACAACGATGATGGCAAGGAACTGAGCCGAAGCATTAAGGCCAGCAACATTGGTGATGTCTATTGCCACGGGGGTCGAGCCTTTTGCAGGCAATGTGCCTAACGATGTGCGGTCATCTTTATTTATGCCGAGAGTAGCAGCATCGCTACCATTACTGGTGCCATACAGTGTCACCTTTGTCACTGTGGCATTGGAGGAGTAGGCAATGACGAACTGGCGAGAACCAGACAGCTTCATAGGAGTAGCACTTTCAGAGCCATAGGCCAAAGAGCCGCTACCCACTTGGATTCCGCCTTTGCTTCCTTCGTCGGTCAAGGTAATGATGCCGTCGGCGTCGGAGTGCGTACTACCGCTCTCTGTGGGCGAGGAGAGCACCACGATGTCGGCCTTTGCCGATGCCACAAATAGCATCAGCAAGGTTAGTAGTGATAAAATTTTTTTCATGTCTTAATTAGCTTTTTAAGTTTAACAAATAGTATATTGTCATTTCACATTTCCAACGCTTATCAGGTACTCGCCTATCTGCACGGCATTCAAGGCTGCGCCCTTGCGTATCTGGTCGCCGGAGAGCCAGAAGGTGAGGCCGTTGTCGTCGCTGAGGTCCTTGCGCACGCGGCCAACGAAGATGTTGTCCTTGCCGGCGGTGTCAAGCGGCATGGGGTAGGTGAGCGTGGAGGGGTCGTCGACAAGCGTGCACCCAGGAGCATTGGCAATGGCCTGCTGGGCCTCCTCGACGGAGAGAGGACGCTCGGTCTCTATCCAGACACTCTCGGAATGGGAGCGCAACGAGCTGACACGCACGCACATGGCGGAGCACTTGGCGTCGGTGTGCATGATTTTCTGTGTCTCGTTGAACATCTTCATCTCCTCCTTGGTGTAGCCGTTGGGCTGGAACACGTCGATCTGGGGGATGACGTTGTAGGCAAGCTGGTGAGGGAACTTCTTGATGGTCTTCACCGAGCCGGTCTCTACTATCTCCTTGTATTGCTGCTGCAGCTCCTGCATGGCGGCGGCACCAGCGCCGGAGGCACTCTGGTAGGATGCCACATGGATGCGCTTGATATGGCTAAGCTGCTCAAGGGGCTGAAGCACAACCACCATCATAATGGTGGTGCAGTTGGGGTTGGCAATGATGCCACGGGGACGGTTCAAGGCATCCTCGGCGTTGCACTCAGGAACCACCAAAGGCACGTCGGAGTCCATGCGGAAGGCCGACGAGTTGTCGATCATCACTGCGCCATACTTGGTAATGGTATCGGCGAACTCTTTCGACGTACCGGCACCGGCACTGGTGAAGGCGATGTCGATGTCGCGGAAGTCGTCGTTGTGCTGGAGGAGCTTAACCGTAAGCTCCTTGCCACGGAACGTATACTTACTGCCGGCAGAACGCTCTGAGCCGAACAGCACCAGCTCGTCCATCGGGAAATTTCTCTCATCGAGCAGTCTTAGGAACTCCTGCCCTACGGCGCCGCTGGCGCCAACAATTGCTACTTTCATTCTCTTTTTTACTATGCCCACTGGTCGTCAGGGGCGGTTATTCGCCGCAAAATTACAAAAAAAACAACGAAAACACACACGTTTGCGCTTTTTTTTGTAATTTTGCAACAAAAATCAGAGCTGACCATGCATTATTTCCCCATCACCAACCCCACACTAATATTCTTCGTGGTGCTGTTGATAATATTGTTTGCGCCAATAATCATGAGCAAGCTGCGCATACCCCACATCATCGGCATGGTGCTGGCGGGCGTAGTGATAGGACAGTACGGACTGAACGTGCTGGAGCGCGACAACTCGTTCGAACTCTTCGGGCGCGTAGGCCTGTACTATATTATGTTTCTTGCAGGGCTGGAGATGGACATGGAGGGCGTGAAGCGCAACAAGGGGCGATTCATGGTTTTCGGACTGCTGACATGCCTCGTGCCACTCGGCCTGACATACATCGTGGCCATAACCCTGCTGCACTATTCGCCGGCGGCATCGCTGCTGTTAGGGTGCATCATGGCGTCGAACACGCTGGTGGCCTATCCCATCATTGGCAGATACGGACTGCAGAGGCACTCGTCGGTGGCGCTCTCCGTAGGCTCGTCGATGATCTCGCTCTTCTTGGCCTTGGTGATGCTCGCGGCATTCTCGGCGGCCTACCCCGTGCTGAACGAGTCGACGGGCGGCGACACGGCGAACGAGGCAGCGCTGTGGCTTTTCTTCCCGGTATTCATGCTGAAGCTCAGCGCGTTCATAGCCGGTTCGGTGATTGTAATCCCGAGGTTAGCACGATATTTCCTGCGACGATACAGCGACGCTGTAATGCAGTACATCTTCGTGATGGCAGTGATGTTCCTGTCGGCGGCATGCTCGGAACTCATCGGACTGGAGGGAATATTCGGGGCATTCTTCTCCGGACTGGTGCTGAACCGATACATTCCGCGAGTGTCGCCACTGATGGTTCGCATTGAGTTCATTGGCAACGCGCTCTTCATACCTTATTTTCTGATAGGTGTGGGAATGTTGATAAATGTGCGGACGCTGAGCCAGGGACCGCACGTGCTATGGATAGTGCTGCTGATAGCCTTCGTGGGAACATTCGGCAAGGCTGTGGCTGCATACGTATCAAGCCTGCTGTTCCGCCTGTCGAAGGCCGACGGAAACATGATGTTCGGACTGACATCGGCACACGCTGCAGGAGCAATAGCCATGTTGATGGTGGGTATGGGGCTGGAAGTGACACCGGGAACTTACCTCGTGAGCGACGACATGCTCAACGGTGTGGTGATGATGATTCTCGTGACTTGCATCATTTCGACACTCATGACTGAGCACGCTGCACAGCAGATAATTGTGCAGGAGAAGTTGCACCCGAAGCACGACACTGCCACAAACGACGACGAGAAAATACTGCTATGCGTGAAATACCCGGACATAGCGCCGCAGCTGCTGTCATTGGCGCTGATGGTGAGAAACCAGAAACTCAACCGAGAGATAGTGGCACTGAACGTGGTCTACGACGACAAAGAGAGCGCAAAGAACAGGGAACAGGGCATGCGGCTCATGGAGCAATTGCAGCAAAGGGCAAGCGCTGCTGATGTAAGGCTACAGCCACACGTGCGACTGTCGTCGAACATAGCAAACGGCATTAAGCATGCTTTCAGGGAGTCGGCAGGCTCGGAAATAATCATGGGGATGCACGTGCACACGGAGGTGACGCAGAAATTCTGGGGTGAGTTCATCCAGAGCCTATACAACGGACTGAACAGGCAGATACTGCTCATAAGGCTCGTGCAGCCCTTGAGCACACTGAGGCGAATACATGTGGCTGTGCCCAGCAGGGCGGAATTCGAGCCGGGATTCCACAGATGGTTGGAGAGAATATCAAGGATGGCGGAGAACCTGGACTGCAGGATACAGTTCCACGGCAGACAGGAGTCGCTGAACTTCATCGCCGACTTCCTGAACGAAAACCACCAGAGCGTAAGGGCTGAATACACAATAATGAACCACTGGAACGAGCTGCCACAGCTGGCTGCGAACATAGGCAAAGACAACCTGTTCGTGGTGGTGACGGCAAGAAAGGGCACCATATCGTACAAAACAGCCTTGGAGCGACTGCCCGACGAGCTGCAGAAATACTACTCGGGCAAAAACCTGCTGATAATATTCCCCGACCAGTACGGAATACAGAAAGAAGATACCATGAGCTTCACCGAGGCACAGCACCATGAGGAAAGCTCTATCTACGACGCTCTGCTCAGATGGCTGCACAAGTAGGCGGAACTAATGAAGAAAACAAGAAGACAAAGAATATGATAACAACAAAAAACATAACCAAGAGCTTCGGCTCACTGCAGGTGCTCAAAGGCATAGACCTCCACATTGACAAGGGCGAGGTGGTAAGCATAGTAGGACCAAGCGGCGCAGGAAAAACCACACTGCTACAGATTATCGGCACTCTCGACCGGCCAGACAGCGGCTCAGTATGCATAGATGGAAAAGACACTACCAACCTATCGCAAAAGGCACTGGCAAACTTCCGCAACGCACACATTGGCTTCGTTTTTCAGTTCCATCAGCTGCTACCGGAGTTCACCGCCATAGAAAACATAATGATTCCGGCATACATTGCCGGACGTTCGCAGAAGGAAGCGAAAGCACGAGCCAACGACCTGCTGGTGTTCATGGGACTGACAGACAGGGCATCACACAAACCGGCAGAGCTGTCGGGGGGAGAGAAGCAGCGCGTGGCAGTGGCACGGGCACTGATAAACAACCCCGCAGTGATACTTGCCGATGAGCCGTCTGGCTCACTCGACACCAAGAACAAGTCTGAACTGCACCAGCTGTTCTTCGACCTGAGGGACAAATTCGGACAGACTTTCGTCATTGTCACCCACGACGAGCAGTTAGCCACTCTCACCGACCGCACCATCCACCTACGCGACGGCCTAATCCTCCCCCAAGAAACCCCATTAGTCCCATTAGCCCCATAAGCCCCATTAGCCCCATGATTCCCATCGGCACCTACAGCACCCTCCGAATAGTCAAGCAAGTAGACTTCGGACTCTACCTCGACGGCGCAGAGACAGGCGAGATACTACTGCCACTGCGCTACGTCACACCCGACATGCACATCGGCGACGAGATTGAAGTGTTCATCTACCTCGACCAGAGCGAGCGTATCGTGGCAACCACAGAGCGGCCCTTTGCCACTGTGGGGCAGTTCGCATACCTGAAGTGTGCCTGGATCAACGAATACGGAGCCTTCCTGTCGTGGGGAATACAGATGAAAGACCTCTTCTGTCCTTTCCGAGAGCAGAAAAAGCGAATGGAAATAGGAAAAAGCTACATCGTCTACATAAAGCTCGACGAAGACAGCTACCGCCTAATGGCTACCGCCAAAGTGGAAAAGTTTCTAATGAGCCCCATTAGTCCAAAAAGTCCTATAAGTCCCATGAGTCCCATTAGCCCCATTAGCCCCATAAGCCCCATCCCCCCCCTCACTCACGGCACCCCCGCAGACTGCCTCATCTGGCAGAAGACTCCCCTCGGCTTCAAGTGCATAGTTGACAACCTCTACCAAGGCCAACTCTACGACAACCAGATTTTCCGCCCACTGACCACCGGCGACCGCCTGACAGCCTACATAGACCATATCCGCCAAGACGGAAAGATAGACCTGACGCTGCAGCCCACCGGCCACAAGCACACCCTCGACTTTGCCGAGCAGCTGCTGCGCTACCTCTATGAGAACAACGGCCATTGCGAACTTGGCGACCATTCCGATGCCGAACTCATCTACGACCGTTTCAAGGTCTCAAAGAAAGCCTTCAAGCGAGCCGTCGGCGACTTATACCGCAGGAGACTCATAAACATCACCCCCGAAGGCATTGACCTGAAAGACCAGCGGGGATAATGGCTATTTACCATTATCCCCGCAAAGGAAACATGTGCTTATACTACTTCTTTTCCAGGTTGGGCTTGCGAACAAACTCACCCTTGAGAGTCAAGGGAATAGGCTTGTCTGAACCATTGGTATACACATCCACTGACTTGTTGAAGTAACCAATCTCGAGAGCACGGGTCTCAAGGGCTACTGTCATGTAAGCGGAATCACCCGGGGCTATTGGCTTCTGGAAATAAACCGGCAACGTGCAGCCACAATGTGATTCCACACGCTCGATAACCAGATTTTCGGTGCCGTCATTATATATCGTGAATTGTTTGTTGAGGAGCGTGTCGTGGTCTATAAGGCCTAAGTCATATAACTCCACATTAAACCGGACCTTGGCTCCAGACTCCTTCGCAGACTCATTGTCCTTGGGAGCCTTGTTGCCGCCACCGCAGGAAGAGAGTAGGGCGGCAGCCATGGCAAATAACAAAAATGTCTTCTTCATAATCGAATAACTTAAGAAAAAAAACAGGGGAGAAGCACTCGGTGCCCTCCCCCGTCCATTTATTAACCTATATGATCAGATTATTACTCTGCAATACAGATAGAAACGCGGTTCTTGTCGTTCTCGGCGAACGGCTGAACGCGAGCACCGTGGCTGTCGTAGGTGATACGGTCAGCAGCAATGCCATACTTCTCCTTGAGAGCCTTCACAACAACGTCGGCGCGCTGAGCAGCCAGACGGTCGTTGATACGGTCGTTACCGGTTCCAGCATCAGCATAACCGTTAACAGTTACCTTTGACTCGGGATACTTAATCATGTAGTCAGCAACATCCTTGATCTTCTTGTCCTCAGACTCAACAATCTTGTAAGAGTTGATGGTGAAGAACACGTCGCGGCGGATTGGCTCAATCTTTACTACAACAGGCTCAACGACAACAGGCTCGGGCTCCGGCTCGGGCTCGACAATAGGCTCGGGCTCCGGTGCGGGAGGAACAATCTTGTTGTAGGTCTTGCCAAGGTTGATGCGCAGACCGGCCAGTGCGTTGAAGTACCAGTCGGGGTTGTCACCGTTCTTGGAGTTGTACTTGTCAGAGAGGATGTTGGCATTACCCTCGACGAGGATGCTGACAGCATCGCTCAGACGGAAAGCAAGCTCAAGACCACCACGTCCGAAGGGGCGGATCTTGGTGCCATCCCATACATACTCAAGCTGGTAGTTGCCCCAGTTGTTTGCCTTAACGCCAGCAGCAATGTCGTTGGCCTCATCGTTAGAGAAACCAATGTTGGCACCACCACCGAGGAAAGCAGTGAGACTAACTACACGGAAAGGATTATATCCTGCAATGAGATTAGAGAGGTTCAGCATCAAGTCGATACCGGGAGCTACATACTTCCACTTGTAGGTGTTGGTATAACCTTCGCCGGGGAAAGGCTCGCCGGGATAGCCGTTCCAACCACCCTTGGACTGATAGGCATTAGCCTGGATGCGGGCAGCGAAAACGGGGCTGAACTGATAGCCGAAGCTCAGCTGAAGGTTCGGACTGAGCAGATCAGAGAACTTAGCCTCTCCGAGCGTATACTGAGCACCACCCTGAATGGTAATGAAGGGGTGCTTCTGGAACTCATAGCGGACACCGTCCTCAGAGTTCTGAGCCATAGCAGATGCACTTACGGTAAGCAAGGCGGCTGCCAAAAGAGTTTTAAGTGACTTCATAGATTCTTTCTTTAAATTTAGTTCTCATTTCTCGTGCAGACAGATATCAGTCTCCAAATGCCATTGCATCAGCCATCGTCAGAAACCACTTGCCATCTTGGCGAATAGGCTTCAGATAGAAAGCTGTTGTATTTGGCCTGGGGTCGTCATCCTTCTTCTCGAACAAGGTTACAACGAACTTAACCTCGTTTTCCTTGTCTGTCTTGAAACGGAAGTGTGACACTTCATAACGTACACCTTTGAAGCGCTTGAAGAGCATTGCCTGCGCACGGGCGCGGTCGTTGCCAAGAGCTTCCAAGCTGTCATTGTTCAAGTAGTAGAGCATACCAACAGCATCGTCGTACTTCTCTGCACGGAGGCGGTCGAGAAGCTGATTGGTAAGAGAGATAACCTCCGCGGTATCAGCAGCACTCAGCTCCATGTTGGGCTTGGGTAAACTGTAACCCTGTGAGTCACTCTTTTTCTTGTCACCACCGCAGCTGCACATGAAGAGAGCTACAGCGAGCACGAATAAATATAACGAACTTTTACGCATTAAATGAAATTTCTAATTCTTTAGTTTAAAAGGGGTGCCAACGAGTTGACACCCCTCTGATATTCCGTTAGATAACTCGCTTATCTAAGCGTCAGGTTTCTACTTGCGAACAGCAGCTGCGGGATTGTCCTTGGTGAACTTGATGGTGATCACACCGTAAGTCATTGCAGGAACCTCATCCTGGACAACACCGTTGGTAGCATCAATTGCGAGACCAGTGCGGAAGTAGTCATACTTCTCAGCTGTGGTGGTCGTTGCAGGATTGTTGGTGTAGCGAGCCAGACCAAGAGCACGGTTGGTGATTCCAGAAATCGTCCAGTCATTGTTCTTGAACATGAAGTCGCTTGAACCGAGTACGTAGCTCCAGTAGATAGGAACAAACAGGTGGAAGTCATGGACATTGTTCTGAGTGTTCTGGTAGTGGAGGAATGTACGTGCTACAGGACCAGTGTTACCGTTAGAGTAAGCAGTACTTACTGTCAGGTCGAGACCCTGGTTAACCTTGAAGTCATCAGCACCGATGCGACCGTCAACACGCGAAGCAGCGAGAGGCAGCTTAGCGATGGTCTCACGACCAGCAGCAGTCAGAGTCAGGTTGTAAGCATCAGCGTCAGACATAGGATCACCGATATCAGTGCGGATAGCCTTAACCAGAGTGTTGGTCCAGCCGAAGCCGTTCTGGATGTCACCAGATACCCACTGGATGGTTCCGTCATGACCGTTGTCAAGCATCACATCGTAGAAGCTCCACAGAACTGTTGCAGGAACGTTAGTACCATTACCCTTATTGGTGTGAGAGTAGTCATACATACCCTGAGGTGTTGCAGCTCCACCATAGAATCCGCGCTTGTCACTCTGAGTAGCGTCGTTGTCACGAATCAGGTCGTAGTTGCGCCAGTCGAAGAATGCGAAGAACGTGTTTTGCTTTGTCTTGAAGTGGTGGTTGTCCTTCTTCTCCTGCTCCAGGAAGTCCATGAAGTCGAAGTATGTACCAGTGTTAACTGCATCAGGAGCAACCTCCCAAACGATCTGGAACGGATAGAAGTTCACAGGACGCTCGAAGATGGTGTTGAAGTAGCGAGAGTTGTTGTCGTACAGCTCATAGCATGCGCCAGCGTAAACAACCTCAATGTAAGCACGGAATGCCTCCATCTCGCCAAGCTCACGAGTAGCAACACGAGCGGTATGTGCACTGTTCACGTCGTTCTTACGACCCTTGTAGTTGAGGATATCCTCAGCAATCTGGTTCTGCTGGAAGCGGATGTACTCGTTCTGAGTCTCATTCGGGAAGTTGGTCCAGTGGTCGGTCTGACCGTAGTCAACATCGAGCCAAGGATTCATCCAGTCATTAACCTTAGTGTCAAGCAGGCTTACGATAGGAGTAGCGGTACCATCAGCAGCGATGTTGATGATGTAGTGACCGCGATCCAGAGCAACAAGCTTAGTATCCAGATTCTTATACTCATAGATCTCACGTGTGTCAACAGTGTCGATCAGAGCTGAAGTATAGTAAGCACCTGAGATAGGATCGTAGTTAGCGATAGCCAGCTCGTAAGTTGCGCCAGAGTAACCCTTAACAGTCCAAACCATTGCAGGCTGGCTAACACCGTCAACGAGGCGAGTTACCTCCTGAGCGTTGTTGTCGCTGTTCAGGATATTGCCCTTAGAGGTGTTAGGAGAGGTCAGCCAGAAGCTGATCTGATCCTGACGGCTACCATCAGCAGCAGTTGTGAAGGCTGCATTCTCCCAACGTGAACGCTGGTAGATGGGGATAGTAGGATACTCAGCATCAACAGTTGCAGTTGTGAGGAAGTGCTCATCGATGTTGGTCCACTTAACAATGTGGTTGTTGAAGAAGTGAGTCAGGTTCTTACCGAAGTCACGGTCGTGGAGCTGAGCATAACCGTCAGCAGTACCGTCACCGTAGCGAGGCTCAGTTACATTGATACGTACCTCCTTAGCATTAGCATCACTTCCGGGATCGCCGTCCTTATAGAGCGGGAACCACTCGCCGTGTACCTTGTTGCCAAGCTCAGCAGTAGCGAACTGCATTGAGCCAACAGGAATGCGCAGCTTAACGAAGATAGACTTATTGCTCTTAGCCTTGTGGTTGAAGCGGATGATAGTCTCAATAGCCTGAGTGTTCTTACCAGTGTTGAAGTCGGGCTTAGCAAGATAGGTTACGTATGCCTGGTCAACATAGCTGGGGATAGTAGAACCATTCAGATAAGAATGAGCGTGTGCAGAGTGGTCGGCACCGAATACCCAGTAGATAATCTCGGTCTCCTTAGCCTTTGCATCGTCCGGCAGGAAGTTGGTGGGATCGCCAGTGTAGTTGATGTAACCAGCAAATGCCTTATAGTAAGCCTTAGCAAAGTCGATGTTCTTCTTAACGAGATCCTCAATCAGGAAGTTGTCGTCAGTCTTGTACTTGTTCTCCAGATACTTGATGTAGTCAGCCTCGGTGAGGTAACGGCCATCCAGCTCGATGTAGCGAACAGCACCACCAGTCTCAGAAGGAACAGATGTACGGTTCATCTCAAGCTCATACTCGTTGCGGAACTCGTACTCGCTGATACCCTTGCCGTCGAACAGCTCATCGGGAGTAACGCGCTTCAGAATCTCATTCTCGATCTGAGCCCATGTTACATAACCCCAACCTGGGCAGTTCATGTAAACAGTGTTAGGAATATCGATGGTGATATCTCCATAGTAAGCAGCCAGCTCAGTAACGATGCGAACCTTGATGTAACCAACCATCAGAACCTCGTCGTCCTCCAGCTTGCTCTGAGGAGCACCGTGTACACCAGTCTTAGAAGCCTTCAGCATAACGCGAACCAGAGGCTCACGGTCTACAGAAGCGCGGGTAGCCTTCTTGTCGGTGATGGTCTTGGCACGGCCATTGGCAATAACCTCAACGTCACGCGGGGTCAGAATACCAGTCTTAGAGTCAAGAGTAGCGTGCAGAGACTCAGAAGTGGTGTAGTCGTCAGAGATGTAGTCAACAAGAGCGTACTCATAGTACAGACCCATGGCGTCCATCAGCTCCTGAGGCATCTTCTTGTCGCGCTGGAAAGCAGTAGCAACATAACCGAAGTGAGTCTCAACGAACTGAGAGAGGTCGATAGTGCCATCGTACTTAACCTCGTGAGTGTATTCACCGTGAATGGCAGACTCAGCTGTGGGATACAGGTGGTTGCTGGTCACGTGGTCGTTGTCGTTGACAGACCAAGCGCGCTGCTCGTAAGAGTAAGCCCAACCATAGTCCTCAGCCTCGGTAGAGAGCTTATCGATAGAGTAAGACTTAATCTCCTGCTGAGGAGCATTGTCAGCCAGAGCAACGATGTGGAGCAGCCAAGGAGTCAGAGCAGCCCAGTCAGAAGAAACGGTACGGCTCTCACCGTCAACAGTCTTGGTAACAGCAGCAGCAACGAACGGCAGCTGGCGAGTAACCTCCCAGATACCAACACCGCGCTTGCTATCCCACATGTCAACGAAGCTCTTAACATACTGGTTAACGAACTGCTGAGTGTTAACGCTCATCTCGAGGTCATAGTAACCCTTAGCCTTAGCGTACTTAGCGATAGAATCGGTAACCTTGGTGTCAACAACCTTCAGCTGGAGCTGGTCGGAAGTCGGAGTAGCGGTAGCGCGTGTAGCGTTGCCACGAGCGGTAGCTGCAAGCTCAGCAGTCTCCCAAACAGTCTGAGTGTAGTTCTCAGTAACCTCAGGATAGTTCACATAGAGGCTAACATTAGAATCCTTCAGGTCAGCATTCTTCGGGTTGGTCAGATAGTAAGCGTGGAAGTTGGGGAAGTTCTGATACATCTTGTAACCCAGAGTGTTGTAATCCAGTCCGCCCGTGATGGCTGTGATAAGAAGGTTGGTGCCCTCGGGCCAATGGATATCCTCAGTAGTTACAACAGGCTTGCGAACGCGATACCACTCCTCACCGCCGTAACCGCGAGTGTATGTAGCATCGATGTCAACCTCGTCGCGGAGGGGCACTGCGCGCTCCTTACCGTCAACCTTGCAGATGTAGGTCTCAGGACGGATAGCATCCTTTACAGCCCAAACCGGCTGGTAAACGAGCATAGGCACGCCAATAGCCTCAATACCATTAACATAGAACTTAGGCATGAGCTGCAGTCCGCTCAGTGCGCTTGATACGTAAACGGTCAGCACGCTGGCGTGCTCCTTAATAGTATTGATAATGGTGGTCTGAATACCATTCATTGCAGACTCGAGGTTAGAGATCTTAACGTCAACGCCGCTCAGCTTACCCAGTGAGGTCTGCAGATTGCTGATAGCGGTCTTAACGGTCTCATAGTCAGCAACCTTGTTGTTGAGGGTAGTGATAGCGGTCTCGTTGTCAGCAATCTTCTTGGCGAAGTTGTTGATGTCAGCGGGGAGATCACTCTTCTTCAGATAGTCGGCCAGAGCTGCGGTAGAAGCATAACCAGCAAGGTCAGCCTTCTTCACATACTCAGAAAGGTCGATAGTGCTGCCAGTTCCAGGATTATCCTGAATCTTCTTAACGGCATCCTGAAGAGCCTGAATCAGAAGCAGCTGGTTAGCCAACTGAGTGTTTACAGCCAGAAGACCCTTCTCAGGATCGTTAACTGTAGATGTCAGGCCATCGATGGTCTGAGTCAGGATGCTCAGCTGAGGATTGATAGCTTCAATCTGATTCTGGAAAGCCTGAAGGTCTTTGATTGCAGCTTCGTTAGCCTCAACCTTGCCTGCCAGGGTCTGACCGTCCTTAATCAGATCTTCGAGAGCGGAAGCTGTAGCGAAAGCAGCCAGCTTCTTCTCAATCTCTGCGATTGCATTCTCGATGTCGGCAGCTGTTGCAAACTTTGCATCAGCCTTGTCGAGCTTGAGAGCGAGACTAGCCTTGATCTGCTCAATCTGCGTGTCATAATTTGACTTGGCAGACTGTAGCTCAGCCACCTGCTTGTTCAGAGTTGCTTTGATGGCGTCAACGTCCGTCTGGAGGGCGTTGATATCATCATCGTAATCCTTACAAGAGGTAAACATACTCATGGAAGCGATGAAGAACGCTCCCATCAGCAGAGTACTAAATAATCTTTTTTTCATACGATTAAAAAATTTAAATTAATAAAAAACAATTAGAAATAATACTTCTTTCTTATCACATATTCTCTCAATTTTCCATAGCTTCTCCGAGCTGGAGCCGCATTTTCGGTGCAAATATAGACATAAATCTGAAAACTTGCAAATAAAATCGAATATTTTTTTCAATTTTGGGTAAAAAATTGAGCATAATCCGACTTTATACCGTATTTTTAACGTTTCGGCGCACGTTTTTCCTTTGTTTACTTGGGTTTGCTGTCATAGGCAATGTAATTTTTGTTTGTTATCAGTTGTTTCTATTCACCTTATTATATATATAGGCCTTTCAAGGTTATGGTCAAAGGGGCTTTGGAGTGTTCCAGAAGTGTCCTTTTTCTGCCATTTCCATTTTCGGCGTACAAAGTTACGACTTTTTTTTGATACTGCAAGCATTTTTGCAATATTTTTTAGAATTCCGCCGATTTTGGTGTCCTTGGGAAGGGAATAACGTCGCGAATGTTCTGCATTCCTGTTACAAAAAGGATAAGCCGCTCGAATCCGAGTCCGAATCCGGCGTGTGGGCAAGAACCCCATCTGCGTGTGTCGAGATACCACCACAGTTTGTCGGTCTCCATGTCGCGGCGCTTAATTTCTGCCATGAGCTTGTCGTAGGACTCTTCGCGGACGGAACCGCCGATAATCTCGCCGATTTGCGGGAAGAGGACATCGGTGCCCTGCATGGTGGGTCCGGGAGCCACGCATCCCTTGTAGCCTGTTGAGGCCTGGGGCTTATTGGCCTCATTGGTCTTATTGGCCTCATTGGCGTCACAAGGAGTATTCTGCTTCATATAGAAGGCCTTGATGGCTGTTGGGTAGTCGGTCATGATGACGGGCTTCTTGAAGTGGTGCTCCACGAGGTAGCGCTCATGCTCTGAAGCGAGGTCGTCGCCCCAGTTGCATGGGAACTCAAACTTATGTCCGTCGGCGATGGCCTTCTGCAGGATTTCTATTCCCTCAGTGTATGGCAGGCGTACAAACGAATCCTTGAGCACGCCCTCCAGTCGGTCAATGAGAGTCTTGTCGATCATCTTGTTGAGGAACTCCAGGTCGTCCTTGCAGTTGTCGAGTGCCCAGCGCACGCAGTACTTGATGAAGTCCTCTTCCAGATCCATCAGCCCTTCCTGGTCAAGGAAGGCGACCTCTGGCTCTATCATCCAGAACTCAGCGAGGTGCCGCGGGGTGTTGCTGTTCTCTGCCCGGAACGTGGGTCCGAAGGTATAGATGGCTCCAAGCGCCGTTGCTCCCAGCTCACCTTCGAGCTGTCCAGAGACGGTGAGCGATGTCTGCTCTCCGAAGAAGTCATCGTCGTAGATGATCTTTCCGTCCTCATCCTTCTTCAGGTCATATAGATTCTTGGTGGTTACCTGGAACATGTTTCCGGCACCTTCGCAATCGCTGGCCGTGATGAGCGGAGTGTGGAAGTAGTAGAAGCCATGCTCATGGAAATAGGTATGAATGGCCATGGCCATATTATGGCGGATACGCATTACAGCTCCAAAGGTGTTTGTGCGCAGGCGCATGTGTGCATTCTTACGCATGGTCTCGAACGACTGTCCCTTTTTCTGCATGGGATAGTCATTGCCGCAGAGTCCGTAGATTTCAATAGCCTTTGCCTGAATCTCCGATGGCTGACCAGCGGCAGGACTCTCGACAAGTGTTCCCTCTACACAGATGCAGGCTCCGGTGGTGACATCCTTAAGAGAAGGCTGCGACTCAGGTGCAGCACACCCGGTAACAGTCAGTTCGGGGTCGACCACAATCTGCACATTCTTGATGGTTGAGCCATCGTTGAGGGCAATGAAGTCAACGTTCTTGCTGGTTCGGTGCGAGCGCACCCAGCCTTTAACACATACATCCTTTCCGTATTCGGTGCTTTTCAGCACATCTGTTATCTTTGTTCTTTTCATTTTTCTTTTTTGGGGCTAATGGGGCTTATGGGAAAAGCCTTGATTATTTTATTCGTAGGCTCCCATGCGGAGGCGGTCAACCTCCTCTTCTGTTAGGTAGCGCCAGTCGCCGCGGCGCAGGTTCTTCTTGGTAAGCCCTGCAAACTGCACGCGGTCGAGCTTTATCACCCTATATCCGAGGGACTCGAATATTCGGCGTACGATGCGATTCTTCCCTGAGTGGATTTCAATGCCTACCTGTTTCTTGTCTACGGGGTCGGCATACTGTATGTCATCGGCCTTGATATCTCCATCTTCCAGTGTGACACCTTCGGCAATCTGCTGCAAGTCGTGTGCCGTTACGTTCTTGTCGAGGAAGACGTGATAGATTTTCTTCTTGAGGAACTTGGGATGTGTGAGCTTCGATGCCAAGTCGCCGTCGTTGGTAAGCAGTAGCACGCCGGTGGTGTTACGGTCAAGGCGCCCTACGGGATAAATACGTTCCGGGCAAGCGTTCTTGACCAGGTCCATGACAGTCTTGCGCTGCTGTGGGTCGTCGCTGGTTGTCACGTAGTCCTTGGGTTTGTTGAGCAGCACATACACTTTCTTCTCAAGTGTTACCGGATCATCGTGGAAGCGGATCTCGTCGGTACGCAACACCTTGGTTCCAAGCTCTGTCACCACCTGTCCATTGACAGTTATGACACCAGCCTGTATGAACTCGTCGGCCTCGCGGCGGCTGCACACTCCGGCATTTGCAAGGAACTTGTTCAGACGTATAGGCTCGTTAGGGTCGAAATGCTCCTCTTTATACTCGATGCGCTTCTTCAGGCTGTACTTGGCGTTGGGGTCGTAGTCGGCTGTACGCTGGCGCTTGTTGAACGGCTTGTTGCCGTATGGCTTGTTACCATAGCCTCCAGAGTAGGGCTTGTTGCCAAATGGCTTGTTGCCGTATGAGCCGTCCTGCTGCTGGTAGCCTCCGCGCTGCTGGTAGCCTCCGCGCTGCTGCTGTCCGTAGGTTGGGCGCTGCTGATAGCCGCCCCGCTGCTGCTGTCCGTAGGCCGGGCGCTGCTGGTAACCTCCGCGCTGCTGCTGATAGCCTCCTCCATTCTCGCCACCCTCCTGGTTGAAACGTGGGCGAAAGTTGGGACGCTGCTGATAGCCGCCACGCTGCTGTTGCTGGTAGCCACCACCATAGTTATTGTTGTTACGCGGACGAAAGGTGGGTCTCTGCGGAGCTGCACTCTGCAATCCGGCTCCAAAGCCCTCGGGGCGGAATCCGCCTTCGTCTTCAGCGTTCTTACGGTTAAATGTGGGACGCTCGCCGTTGAAAGGACGCTGTCCTGTGTGTATACGCGGACGCGGTGAGCGCCCGGGGCGATAGTCTCTCTGATAGTTTCCTGAAGTGTTTCCTGACTGGTATGCCTCCCGGCTACCACCTGTCTGCTCAGCAGACTGCTCTTCTTGTTTCTTCTCTTCGTAATCCATGATGTTCTCTCCTTTTCAGTTGTTTTTATTGATATTATAATTAGCCTCACGGCTGGTTGTTGATTCTGGTTGGGTTGTCTATGGCTGATTAGATGCCAGTATATGTGTCGGGGGTTATTGCCATCAGCTCTGCTTTTACCTCGGGCTTCACGTCGAGGGTGTCGATAAACTGATGTATCGTCTCGGGCGTCATGCGCTCGTTTGTTCGTGTCAGGGCCTTCAAGGCCTCGTACGGGTTGGGATATGCCTCACGGCGCAGTATGGTCTGTATGCCCTCGGCCACCACAGCCCATGTGTTGTCAAGGTCTTCCTTCAGCTTCTGCTCATTAAGGATAAGCTTGCGCAGTCCCTTCAGCGTAGAGTTAAATGCAATGACGGCATGTCCCATAGGCACACCGACGTTGCGCAGCACTGTCGAGTCCGTAAGGTCGCGCTGCAGCCTGCTTACTGGCAGCTTCTGTGCGAGGAACTGCAGCAGTGCGTTGGCTATTCCGAGGTTTCCCTCCGAGTTCTCGTAGTCAATGGGGTTCACCTTGTGTGGCATGGCGCTGCTTCCCACCTCTCCAGCCTTGATTTTCTGCTTGAAGTAGTCCATTGAGATGTACATCCAGAAGTCGCGGTCCAGGTCGATGACAATGGTGTTGATGCGCCGCATGGCATCGAAGAGTGCGCCAAGCCAGTCGTAGTTGGAGATCTGCGTGGTAAACTGTTCGCGCTCCAATCCAAGCTTCTCGCCAACGAACTTGTTTCCGAACTCTCTCCAGTCGTACTGCGGGTATGCCACATGATGGGCGTTGAAATTGCCTGTAGCTCCGCCGAACTTAGCGGTAATAGGGGTGTCCTTAAGCGAGCGCAACTGCTCCTCAAGGCGGTAGACGTAGACCATCACCTCCTTGCCCAGGCGTGTTGGCGAAGCGGGCTGTCCGTGGGTCTTTGCCAGCATGGGCACATTCTTCCATGCCTCGGCATAGTCGTTCAGCTGCTCTATCAGCTCTTCAACAAGCGGATAGTACACCTGCTCCAGCGCTTCCTTGACAGACAGTGGCACGCTGGTGTTATTAATGTCCTGCGATGTAAGGCCGAAGTGTATGAATTCCTTGGCTTCTGCGGGGAAAGCGCTGATTGTGGCAAGCTGCTCCTTGATGAAGTATTCCACGGCCTTGACGTCATGGTTGGTTACCTTCTCTATCTCCTTCACCCGTTCTGCATGCTCAGGTGTGAACTTGCGGTAAATATCGCGCAGCGGCTCAAAGAGGCAGCAATCGAAGTCTTCGAGCTGCGGCAATGGCAACTCGCACAGTGCGATAAAGTATTCGATTTCCACTCGTATGCGATAGCGTATCAACGCATACTCCGAAAAGAACTCGGTTAAGGCTGCTGTCTTGCTTCTGTAGCGACCGTCAATAGGCGAAACGGCTGTCAACGAATTTAATTCCATATATAAGATACTTGTCTTCTTCTCCTTTTCCTGTCAAACTGAAATCCGCAACCTCAAAACGGCTGCGGACAGGCATTTTTTGTGTTTGTGGGCGCTGACGGATTCGAACCGCCGACCCTCTGCTTGTAAGGCAGATGCTCTAAACCAGCTGAGCTAAGCGCCCCCTCCCTTTCTGTTTGCAGCTGCAAAGGTACGCAGTTTTTTTTATTCCACCAAATTTTTCTCTCACTTTTTTAAATCAATCTGTTATGGAACGACATTATTTCCCTCGCGCGCACGTACATATAATTATATATATAGGGAATATCGTGCTGTGCGGTTGAAAACGGCCTGAAAGGCCAATAAGCACATAGCCCAAGGCAACACCCTGGGCTATGCAGGGCGTATTTACTCACTTCCGTGTACCCAAGGCGCTGCCCTGGGCTAAGTGCTTGTTGGCCTTTCAGGCCGTTGCTTACACATGGCCCTTGGAGGTTAGCGCCCCCTACAGTCTGTAAAGTGCGCTATCGGCAAGCAGCTCTACGCTCTTGTCCTTGAGTATGCGCTCACATGCCTCCAGGTCTGTGGGACGGATGATTACATGCGCCACGTCGCCATTGGCAAATGAATACATATATTCAATAAACACTCCGTTGTCAGAGAGGTACTTCAGTACTACTGCCAGCGAGCCGCTGGTGTTCGGACAAATGAAACCGATGACATCCGTTATCTTGACTGCGAAGTGAGCCTCCTTTAGCACCTGGTATGCACGGTCGGGGTCGGAAACAATGCAGCGCAAAATTCCAAAGTCGCTGTTGTCGGCTATACTCATGGCCGAGAGGTTTATTCCGGCATTGCCAAGCACGTCGGTCACCTCGGTCAGTCGCCCTGATTTGTTCTCTAAGAAAATTGATAATTGCTTTGCTTTCATATAGATAGGTTTTTTAGGGTTATCAATAGAATTGTTTTTTTGTTGGCATGGAGTTAAAGCTTGCGGTTGTCTATCACACGCTTGGCCTTACCTGTGGAGCGCTCAATGCCCTTAGGCTCTACCAGTCTCACCTTGAATCCTAATCCAATAACAGAGCGCAGCTCGCCCTCGAGTTTCTTCTGCAGCCCTACCATCGTCGACATATCGTCGGTGAAGTAGTCTTCCTTCACCTCCACCTTCAGCTCGCTGGTGTCGGTGTTGTTCACACGGTCTACGATGAGCATGAAGTGCGGCTCGAATTCCTTCTGCTTGAGGATGACGTCCTCTATCTGCGACGGGAACACGTTGACACCACGTATGATGAGCATGTCGTCGCAACGGCCGAGTATGCGGTCCATGCGCACGAGTGTGCGCCCGCACTTGCACTTGTCGTAGTGCAGGGCCGTGAGGTCGTGGGTACGATAGCGCAGCAGCGGCATGCCCTCCTTGGTGAGATGGGTGAAGGTCAGCTCGCCGTAAGTCCCTTCTGGCAAGGGTTCGCCCGTCTCTGGGTTGAGAATCTCCGGATAGAAATAGTCCTCGTTCAGGTGTGTGCCGTGCTGGCACTCACATTCGAAGCCTACGCCCGGTCCTGCAATCTCCGACAGGCCATAGATGTCGTATGCCTTGATGCCTAACTGCTGTTCCAACTTCACTCGCATGCTTTCCGTCCACGGCTCGGCTCCAAAGGCGCCAATCTTCAGCTTGAACTCTTCGCGGGGCCACTCGCTCTCGCCCATCGCCTCTCCAAGGAACATGGCGTAGCTTGGCGTGCAGCAAAGCACCGTGGCTCCAAAGTCGTGCATCAGCGTTATTTGCTTCTGGGTATTGCCCGACGACATGGGTATCACCGAGGCGCCGATATTTGTGGCACCGTCGTGGGCGCCCAGGCCACCAGTGAACAGGCCATAACCGTATGACACCTGGAACACATCGTCCTTCGACGCACCGTATGCTGTGAACGCGCGCGATATGGCCTCAGCCCACATTGACAAATCCTTACGCGTATGTAGCACCACCACGGGTTTTCCGGTAGTGCCGCTCGAAGCGTGTATGCGCACTATCTGGCTCATGGGCACAGCAGCCAGTCCGAATGGGTAGTTGTCACGCAGGTCAAGCTTGTTGGTGAAGGGCAGCTTCGTAATATCGTCGATGCTGCGAACATCGCCCGGCTCAAGTCCAATCTCCTGGAACTTCTTCCGGTAAAAAGGCGTGTTATGATACACATAGTCCACCATCTTTACCAGACGGCGGCTCTGAATCTCGCGAAGCTGTTCACGATCCATGCACTCAATACTTGGATTCCAAATCATAAGTCTGTTTTTTCTGTTGGTTATTAATAAGTGTGTTTCATTATTATTGGATTTTATAGGGGCAAAGGTAGTTATTTTTTCTGAAACCACAAAATAAAAACGCGACAATTTTCTTGTCGCGTTTCTGTGGGCGCTGACGGATTCGAACCGCCGACCCTCTGCTTGTAAGGCAGATGCTCTAAACCAGCTGAGCTAAGCGCCCTTTTTTCGTAAGCGGGTGCAAAGGTACTACTTTTTTTTCATACCGCCAAGAGTTTTCGCACTTTTTTTGAGATATGTTCTTTAAAATCGTTTTTCTGTAGGTACGCGACAACCAGTGGCACTTTACAATCTTAAAGTGCCACTCCTCATCATGCATGTTTCACGCCATTTTTTATGAAGAATTTACGTGTCAGAGGTGTCAGTGGTTTTTGCTTATTTCGTACTCGCGCTCGAGGATGTGGTGCTTTATGGCCACATCCCATCGTTGGATAATATGGCTTGTCGTTTCGCTTGACTAAACTATCTCGGACTTGAGCGGTGATGAGTTACGCCCAAGCAGATGTTCAATATCGGCATGGGGAAGAATGGCAAGGATGCACTTGCCATCAGGTGTATAGTTTACATTTGAACATGCAAACAGCTGATTGACGACAGCTTCCATCTCATCGTTGGATAGCACCTGGCCTTGAGGTATGGCTGCGCTGCGCGCCAGGCTAAGTGCCAGGCGGTGGTGAATCTCGTCGATGGCAGTCACCCCCTCTTCGGTAGCAGCCGCCACCATCTGCCCGATGAGTGCGACAGGGTTCAGCCCCTCTGTGCCGGCTGGCACGCCGTTGATGGCATAGCTGTTGCCGCCAAGGTCTGAGAGGTCGAAGCCCACAGCAATGAGTTCTGGAACGATTCTCTCTAACACCACCGTATCTGACGGCGGAAACTGTACCACCTCAGGGAAGAGCACTCTCTGTGTGCGTGCGTTCTTGTTTTTCAGGGCCGTGAGCATGCGCTCGTAGCGTATTCGCACGTCGGCGCGGTGCTGGTCGATAATCATCAGCCCAGACTTCACGGCAGTCATGATGTAGCAGCCCTTGTACTGGTAATGCACAGGAGATTTATCGGAAATCATGCGCTCAGCCTCTGTCTGCTCCGGTGCGGGAAACAATTGCTCCCAGTCTGCCGGAGGCGCTGTGCGAGCCGTGCGGTCTGTCCTGCCGCTTCCCGCAAATGGGTTATAGTCAGGGTTGTAGTTCACATTCGGCATCACAATTTTGTTGCGCTCTGGGTTGAAGACAGGTATGTCTGGACGCCCTTCAGTATCGAAGTCGATGGCCGACACCTCGCAGAACTGTCCTATGGCATCCTTGACGGCAGCCGACAGTATCTGGAAGATGGCCTGTTCGTTCTCAAACTTAATCTCGGTCTTCGTGGGATGAATATTCACGTCGATGTCAGTAGGCGCAACGTCGAAATACACGAAATATGGCACCTGCATGCCCTCAGCCACTAACCGTTCGTATGCATTCTGCACTGCCCTGTGGAAATACGGGTGCTTCATGTAGCGCCCATTCACAAAGAAGCACTGGTGGGCGCCTTTCTTCTTGGCTGCCTCCGGCTTACCCACAAAGCCACTGATGCTACAGATGGCCGTATCTACAGCTATTGGCAGGATGTCCTGATTGAACCTCTTGCCGAAGACGTCGCAGATGCGCTGTCGCAGTGAGGCGGCTTTCAGTTCGAGCAGCACAACATCGTTGCTATGGAGCGAAAAGGCTATGTCGGGGTACACGAGAGCAATGCGCTCGAAAGCCACCAACACATTGTTAAGCTCTGTAGCATTGGTTTTCAAGAACTTACGTCTTGCCGGAACATTGAAAAAGAGGTTCGTGACTTTAAAGTTGCAGCCCACGGGACAGGAGGTCATTTCCTGGCTCACCACCTTCGAGGCCGAAAGAACTAAGCGCGTGCCCAGCTCGCTGCCTTCCATGCGGGTGACCAGCTCCACCTGCGACACGGCAGCTATCGAGGGGAGTGCCTCGCCGCGAAAGCCCATGGTGTGAAGCGAGAAGAGGTCGTCGGCCTGCCGTATCTTCGACGTGGCGTGGCGTTCGAAAGCCAGTCGTGCGTCGGTGTCAGACATGCCCCTTCCGTCGTCAATGACTTGTATCGAAGTGCGTCCGGCATCAACCACCAACACGTGGATGTTCTTTGCTCCAGCGTCGACGGCATTCTCAACCAGCTCCTTGATTACCGAAGCAGGGCGCTGTATGACTTCTCCTGCCGCTATCTGGTTAGCCACAGAGTCGGGAAGCAACTGTATGACGTCACTCATATTTATTATGGTATTGATGCTACTCCTGCCCTTCCTAAACGCTGTCGCGGAGCTTCCGGGCGTTCCTCTTTTTTCAATTCTGTACCGGCGCGCTTCGGTCGCCAGTTGAAAATGTCGTCCTTGTCGCGCGGCCGCACATAACTAAACCACTCAAAGCCGGGCAGATATTTCTTGTCGGCAGGAATCTGGTTCATAGGGTAAAGCACCCCCGACGACTTTGGTGTCCACACTCGCTGAAGCTTGCGATTGTCCATGAACATCTGCATCTCAGTGGTCTCCTGACAATTCAGGCAGATGAGCGAGCTGTCTGAATCGTCTTCGAAGTGATAGGCAATGAGCACGTTGCCTTCTGCAAGTGTCTTGTATATCTCTCCGTTTGTGAAATATGCGTACATTTCGTTCGACGACACCTGATTGAAGTAAAGGGTGTCGCGAAGCTGTTGCACGGAGAATGCCTGGTTGATTACATGGGCATGCTCAACTGTTGAGTCGCGCATGAACACATCAATCTGTTCGCCCACGAGCTGCTGGTTGTTGTTCCAGACAATAGGGTCGCGATAAAGGGTCAGGCAGGAGTCGAGCTGATTGTAGACCATGGAGTCGCATACGCCCTGAAGATCCAGACGATAGGCTCTAACATGATTGTAAGCATGAACCACGCGATAGACAGAGTCGGTGTTCATGTTGTAGGAGAATATCTTGAAAGTGTCCGCATGCATAAAGAGAGTGTCCTTCTGCGAAAAATCTTCACAAATGGCGCTGTCGGTGCACATGGCGTAGCCCGTGGTCTCATTGTACTCGCCATAGTTGCACAGCAAGCGGTTCTTGTTCACTGTGTCCACATACACAACATTGCGAAACGCCTTGCTTAAGCCGCCTTCGCCACCATAGACCACGCTGTCGCCCACCATCATCTTGCCTTCGTTGCGGAGTACCGAGCGGTTCATCAGGCGGGCCTTGCCTGTGTTGGAGTCGTAATATCCATGCTCTGAATAAATGTGACTTTTGCCAGAAGTAATGTCCGTCGGGCCAACGATGTGCGCCATCGACAGCTTGGTGTCATAGTAGAGCGTGTCGCTCTCAAGATAGAAATCCTTGCCACGCATTTTTACATCGAAATTGAACACGGCCTCACGGGTTTTTGTGTTGTATTCCCCCCAGTCGGAAGTAAGGGTGGTGGCTCCGTCAATAAGTTTTCCACCCTCAAAGAAGTAGGCGTTGTCGTAGAGACGGTCGAAGTTCAAGCTGTCGGTGAAGAGCTGTGTATTACGGTTCTTCAGTTTCACATTATAGCGCGCCATGGCCATCTGGTCATCGCCGTCGTAGTAAGCATAGTCGCTGAAGAGGGAGAGGGTGTCGCCCTGAAATATCTTTACATTACCAAAAGCCTCAAACGAATTGCTGGCTTCATAGAAATGAGCACTGTCGCAATACAGTGATGCGCCTTGATGGCGGAACTGCACTTTACCGTGAAGCACTTGTGCACCGCGTGTCTGCCATTGGTCGTAGTGCAGGTTGTCGGCATGAACAAGATACACTCGTTTG
Organism: Prevotella sp.; assembly: GCA_017449025.1. Lineage (GTDB taxonomy): Bacteria > Bacteroidota > Bacteroidia > Bacteroidales > Bacteroidaceae > Prevotella. The sequence goes on from JAFSKJ010000055.1 coordinate 27,710, forward strand.
TCGGCAGGTGCATTCGACTTGGTGGTGCGCCGCTGTATATGCCTGGCCTTCTTGCGTGCAGCCATGCCGTTTGGCGCCGCAAAACAGAGAGTGAGCAGTGCAACAAGGAGTGCCAGCCCCACCTTACGGAGAGAAACGTCGCGCTTCATCGTATCCAGCCTTGATATTCAAAGTCGCAATCCCTGTATTCGGGTTTTATCCGTACGTAGGTGGCCTTGATCTTGTCGCTCACCCACTTGTTTATGCGCTCTTCGCGTAACTTGTTGAGCACCACGTCCTTCATTATCTGGAAGTCCTCGGTTATGGTGGCCTTGTGCCCTTCTGTCCTACTCTTCAGCTTGGCAATCACGCAGAGCGTCTTTCCGCGGTCGTTCACCATCTCGAACGACTTGGATATCTGCCCCACCTGCATGGTGTCTACCACGCGAGCCACCTCCGATGGCAGGTCTTGCATGCGAAACTTCGACGTACGTCCCGACTGCGACGTGTTTGCCATCAAGCCGCGGTTGTTGCGCGTATCCTTGTCGTCGGAGAGAAGTGTTGCCGCCTCCTCGAACGAGAATTTCCCGTCGCGTATGTCAGCCGCTATGGAGTCGAGCCTCAACAGCCCCTTCTCAATAGCTTCGTCAGACACTCGCGGCTTCCTGAGTATATGGCGCACCTTTATCTTGTCACCGCGCTTGTCGATAAGCTGTATGATATGGTAACCGAATTCCGACTCTACAATTTTGGAAATCTTCTTGGGGTCGGTAAGGTTGAAGGCAACATTGGCGAACGACTGGTCGAGTACGCCTCGGCCTGTATAGTCGAGTTCGCCGCCATTGCGCGCCGTACCGGGGTCTTCGCTGTAGATACGTGCCAGAGCCTGGAAAGTAACCTCTCCCTTGGTAATGCGGTCGGTGTAGTCGCGCAACTCATCCTTCACACGGTTAATCTCCTCAGGCTCAATCCTCGGAGTATACGTCACTATCTGTACCTCAACCTCCGTGGGCACAAAGGGCAGACTGTCGGCAGGCAGGTCCTTGAAATAGCGGCGCACCTCAGCCGGAGACACCTTGATGTCCTCCACCAGCTTCTCACGCATCTTCTGCACCATCTGTCGGTCGCGAAAGTCATCGCGCAACTGCTGACGCATCTGGGCCACCGTCTGTTTCTTATACTCTTCGAGCTTCTCACGCGAGCCAGCAGCTTCAATCCAGAACTGTATCTGCTGCTCTACGCCCTGCGACACTTCCGTCTCAGTCACTTCGATACTGTCGATGGCGGCCTGATGCAGGAAGAGCTTCTGCACGGCTATCTGCTCTGGAATAGCACAATCGGGATTGCCCCTCCACTTCACACCTTCCTGAGCGGCCTGCATGCGCATCACCTCGACATCAGACTTCAATATAGGCTCGTCGCCGACCACCCATATCACCTCGTCGACCACGCTCTGTGCATGCGTGGAGCTGATGAATAGTGAACAGTGGACAGTGAACATTACCACTGCCACTACCATCCTTAAATATATGTGTTGCTTCATCTCACTTTCCACTCTTAGCTATTCGCTTCCGCCCTTCACTTTTTACCATCCGTCTGCGTTGTGCCATGACTGTTGACAGTCTTCAGCACTTCGCGGTCAACAGTGAACGTGTACTTGCGGCGCAGCTCGGCAACCCAAGCTTTCTCTAACTCGTCCTGATAGTCGGCAGTAACCAGCCCGCGGACGTCAGTATAATCCTCCGGCCCCTTCTTGAGTATCTTTCCATAGACAGCGTCGATGGGGAAGTCCTTGACCTTGGTGACGGTGGTGTCCTTCTTGAACACTATGCTGTCGACCAGTGCGTGGTCGCCGCGCTTGAAGATTCCTTTCTCCACGCGTATGCGAAGCACGGAGTCGGCATTGAAAGTCTGTCGCAGGGCATCGGGCCACTGGTCGAACTTCAGTTTCTTCACACAGTCGCGTACAGCCTTCACGTCCTCCTGAACCTTAACATGGTATGCCATGCCCTTATAACGAGGCTCATCCCAAGCATACTTTTTCTTGTTCTTCTTGAAGTAGCGCTCCAGGCCTGCCTCATCCTTTGCAGCTTTGTCCCACACAGTGCTGTTGCTAATCTCATAAAGCAGCAGACCGTCGTGGTACTCACGGATAAGGTATTTAAGGTCGGAGTCCTCAGCAGCCATCTCGTCGGCTTTTTTCTCAAGGATAGACTCCTTGGTTAGTTTTCCTTCCGACTGCGCCACCAGCGTGTCGAGCTTCTGCTCCACAATGCGGTCGCGTATGCCGCGCTGCTCAATGAACTTCAAGATGTTCTCCTTGTGGAAGTCAAAGGGTTCGAGCATCTTGCGCTCCTTCATCAAAATGATGTGATAGCCAAAGGGCGACTGCACTACCGGCGACATTTCGCCCGGCTGCAGAGGGAAGGCTGCTTCTTCAAACTCCTTTACCAACTGTCCGCGAGAGACGAATGGCAACAAGCCGCCCTGCTGTGCCGACCCTGGGTCCTGGCTCACTTTCTTGGCCAGCTCGGAGAAGTCGGCTCCCTTCTTCAGTGCATCGTAGATAGAGTCGATGCGCACCTTGGCAGCCTTCTGCTCTTCTTCTGTTGCCTTCTGGTCAAGACGAATCAGGATGTGCGCCGTCTGTATAAGGCCGTCAGGCCCTATGCTCTCCACTGTCTGGTCGTAAATCTTATGTGCTTCCACCAACACGTCGTCATCGTTGATAATGGCCGGACGGATCTGCTGGTCGCGGTACTGTGCAAACTCCTGCTTGAACGACGTAAGCGTGTCGAGGTGGGCGTCGAGGGCGGCGCACACCTTCAGCTTATAGTTGACAAAAAGGTCAACATACTCGTCGATGGTCTTCTTGTCGATAACGCCCTCTGAGTTGTTCTTGTTGTACGAATATTCAAACTCCGAGCGCAGGACAGGCTGGCCGTTGATAGTCATGATAACGGGATCGTCGGCCTGGGGCTGCTGAGCTACAGCAGCAAACGAAACTGCGGCGAACAAAGCCGCAAAAAGCATATTCTTCTTCATATTAATCGTTGGGACGGCTATAATTGGGTGCTTCACTGGTAATAGTAATATCGTGCGGATGGCTCTCGTTCACACCGGCGTTGGTGATGCGGGTGAACTTGGCGTCATGCAGGCGCTCTATGCTGGCTGCTCCGCAGTAGCCCATACCCGAACGCAGTCCGCCAGTGAGCTGATAGATAACCTCCTGTACGGTTCCCTTGTAAGGCACGCGCCCGGCAATACCCTCGGGCACCAGCTTCTTGGCTTCCTTGGTGTCGCCCTGGAAGTAGCGGTCCTTTGAGCCGTGCTTCTGTTCCATAGCCTCCAAGGAACCCATGCCGCGATATGACTTGAACTTACGGCCATTATATATTATGGTGTCTCCCGGGCTTTCCTCGGTTCCTGCCACCAACGAGCCTATCATCACTGACGACCCACCGGCTGCCAATGCCTTCACTATGTCGCCTGAGTAGCGCAGTCCTCCATCGGCAATGATGGGTATGCCCGTTCCTCTGAGTGCACTATACACATCGTAGACGGCAGACAGCTGCGGAACGCCCACACCGGCAACGATACGTGTGGTACATATACTGCCGGGGCCTATGCCTACCTTTATGGCGTCGGCTCCGTTGTCAGCAAGCATGCGGGCTGCATCGCCCGTGGCAACGTTACCTACCACGATGTCCACATCGGGGAACGAGGCCTTGGCTTCCCTCAGCTTGTCGACCACGCCCTTCGAATGTCCGTGTGCAGTATCAATCACGATGGCATCGGCACCAGCAGACACCAAAGCCTGCATGCGGTCGAGGGTGTCTTCGGTGACACCAACGCCGGCAGCCACGCGCAGCCGCCCCTTCTCGTCCTTGCATGCCATGGGCTTATCCTTGGCTTTCGTAATGTCCTTGTATGTTATCAGGCCCACCAAGTGGTTGTCCTTGTCCACTACAGGCAGTTTCTCAATCTTGTTCTTCTGCAATATATCGGCAGCGGCTGAAAGGTCGGTCTGCTGATGGGTTGTAACAAGATGTTCCTTTGTCATCACCTCGTCGACCGTACGGTCCAAGCGACGCTCAAAACGCAGGTCGCGGTTGGTGACTATGCCAACAAGGCGCTTGTCGCCGTCGACCACGGGAATGCCGCCGATGTGGTACTCTGCCATGATGTCAAGGGCCTGGGCCACCGTAGAGCCGAGGGGAATGGTAATGGGGTCATAGATCATGCCATTCTCGGCACGCTTGACAATGGCCACCTGGCGCGCCTGGTCTTCTATCGACATGTTTTTGTGTATCACGCCGATGCCGCCCTCACGGGCAATGGCAATGGCCATCTGGCTCTCGGTCACCGTGTCCATAGCGGCCGTCACAAAGGGTACGTTCAGGCTGATGTTGCGCGAGAACTGGGTTTTCAACTCTACCATCTTTGGCAGTACTTCCGAATAAGCGGGAATCAACAGGACGTCGTCGAACGTAAGGCCGTCCATCACAATCTTGTCTGCAATAAATGAAGCCATAAATAATACCTTTCTTTAATATTGCGTGCAAAGGTACAAAAAATACGGTAAAAGTGAGGAGTGAAAAGTGAAAAATTTGCTGCTGCCATCTCATTTTTAACCACTCTTCACTTACGCAGAGGTGTTGCGGCATCAAATTATTCACTTTTCACTCTTCACTTTTCACTTTTCACTTCCTCAGTTAGCCATGTCGCTGATGAACTTGATGCGAACCAGCCTTATTTCGTCTTCGTCGCCTCCCAGCTCACGGATAGCGTCGTCAAGCTTGTCGGTCTCCGATTCTGCAAAGTAGTCGTAGATTTCATCTAAGCGGTCGTCGTCGATTACCTCCTCAAGGAAATAGTCTATGTTGAGCTTAGTTCCGCTGTAGACGATGGCCTCCACCTCGTCAAGCAACTCGTCAAAGCCTATGTTCTGGGCGGTGGCTATGTCGTCAAGGGCTATCTGGCGGTCGATGCTCTGTATTATCTTCACCTTAAGCAGCGACTTCTTGGCTACGGTACGCACGCGCAGGTCGGCCTGCCTCACGATGTCGTTCTCGTCACAGTAGCGCTTTATCAGGTCTACGAACTCCTTGGCGTATGGTTGCTTTACCTTTCCTTCGCCTACCCCCTGAATGTTCTTAAGCTCTTCGAGGGTGACAGGATAGTCGGTGGCCATCTGCTCAATGCTCACATCCTGGAATATCACATACGGCGGGCGCTCCATGCGTTTCGACACCCTCTTGCGCAGGTCGCGGAGCATGGCAGACAGAGTGGGGTCGAGGGCACTGGTCATGCCATCATGCTCTGGCATCACATCGTCTTCGTCGCCAAACTCCCTGTCCTTGACAATCATGAATGGATGCGGGTTCTTGAGGAACCTCTTTCCCTCGGCTGTCAGCTTCAGCAGTCCATAGTTCTCCACCTCCTTGGTAAGATACCCGTCGATGAGTGCCTGCCGCACCACGGGATTCCACACCTTGGAGTCACCATCCTCGCCGGCTCCGAACAGTTCGTGGTCCTGGTGCCTATGAGCAATGATCTCCTCTGTCTCCTTGCCCATGATGAAGTCTATGATGTAGTCAGCACGGAAATTCTCTTTCAGCTGCAAAATGACACTTAGCGTAAGCTTAAGCTCATCTTGTGCCTCTATCTTTGTCTTAGGATGCAGGCAGTTGTCGCAGTTGTGGCAGTTGTCCTCATTGTATAACTCTCCGAAATAGTGGAGCAACATCTTCCGGCGGCATATAGACGTCTCGGCATAGGCAGCAGTCTCTGAAAGCAGCTGCCTCCCTATGTCCTGCTCGGCCACAGGCTTGCCCTCCATGAACTTATCGAGCTTCTGCAAGTCCTTATAGCTGTAGAACGCCAAGCAGATGCCCTCGCGACCGTCGCGCCCTGCACGCCCTGTCTCCTGGTAATAACCTTCCAGCGACTTGGGTATGTCATAATGTATGACAAAGCGCACGTCGGGCTTGTCTATGCCCATTCCAAATGCAATTGTAGCCACAATTACATCTATCTCCTGCATCAGGAAGTCGTCCTGCGTCTGAGTTCTTGTGCCTGAGTCGAGGCCGGCGTGGTATGGCAGCGCCTTGATGTCGTTGGCGCGCAGGATCTCGGCCAATTCCTCCACCTTCTTGCGCGACAGGCAGTAGATGATGCCACTCTTGCCGGGATGCTGCTTTATGAAGCGGATTATGTCCTTGTCCACGTCTTTCGTCTTCGACCGCACCTCATAATACAGGTTAGGCCGGTTAAACGACGACTTGAACTCAGTGGCGTCTACAATTCCCAGGTTTTTCTTGATGTCTGTGCGGACTTTGTCTGTCGCCGTAGCCGTCAGGGCAATGATGGGAGCCTGGCCTATCTCGTTTACCAGAGGGCGGATGCGCCTGTACTCCGGTCGGAAATCGTGCCCCCACTCAGAGATGCAGTGCGCCTCGTCAATGGCGTAGAACGATATTTTCACCGTCTTGAGAAACTCCACATTGTCCTCTTTTGTCAGCGACTCCGGAGCCACATATAGCAGTTTGGTGATGCCGGCCCGTATGTCGGCCTTCACTTGGTCGATGGCCGACTTGTTGAGCGAGGAGTTAAGATAGTGGGCTGTGCCTGCATGCTCACTTAGGTTCGAGATTACGTCCACCTGGTTCTTCATCAGTGCTATCAATGGCGATATGACAATGGCAACGCCGTCCATGAGCAGAGACGGCAGCTGATAGCACAGCGACTTTCCGCCGCCGGTGGGCATAAGCACAAACGTGTCTTTGCCTGCCAGCAGGTTCTTGATGATGGCTTCCTGGTCGCCCTTGAACTTGTCGAAACCGAAATATTTCTTCAGGGCTTCAGCCAGATTAATTTTTCCTTCTTTCATAATATGTATGTCTTTATTACAGGTTCGACTTGGCTAACTGTTTTTCCGCATAGTCTCGTGTCACCTCAAATTTCTTTACCTTCTTCGACGGCACCTCGAACATGGCATCAATCATGATGTTCTCTACTATTGAGCGCAGTCCGCGTGCGCCGAGCTTGTACTCCTCAGCCTTGTCTACAATCAGCTCCAGAGCGTCCTGGGCAAACTTCAGTTCTATGCCATCCATGCCAAAGAGCTTCTGATACTGTTTGATAATGGAGTTCTTGGGCTCAAGCAGTATGCGCTGCAATGCTTCCCGGTCGAGAGGGTTCAAGTATGTGAGCACTGGCAGGCGGCCTATTATCTCAGGTATCAGCCCGAACGATTTCAAGTCTTGCGGAGCCACGTATTTCATCAAGTCGTTTTTGTCAATTTTCCTAACATTCTGCACAGAGTTGTAGCCCACAACATGCGTGTTCATTCGCTGGGCTATCTTCTGCTCTATGCCGTCGAAAGCGCCACCACAGATAAACAGGATGTTGCGTGTGTCCACGTGTATGTACTCCTGGTCAGGGTGCTTGCGGCCACCCTGCGGCGGCACGTTCACCGTGGTGCCCTCCAACAGTTTGAGCAGTCCCTGCTGCACGCCCTCGCCGCTCACGTCACGTGTTATGCTGGGGTTGTCGGTCTTGCGGGCTATTTTGTCTATCTCGTCTATGAACACAATGCCACGCTGCGTAGCCTCAACGTTGTAGTCTGCCACCTGAAGCAGTCGCGTCAGTATGCTCTCCACGTCCTCGCCAACGTATCCGGCCTCAGTAAACACAGTGGCATCGACAATGGTGAAAGGAACATCCAGGTACTTGGCTATCGTACGCGCCAGCAGGGTCTTGCCTGTTCCCGTCGACCCCACCATGATTATGTTCGACTTCTCTATCTCCACCCCGTCGTCACCTTCGGGTTGCTGCAATCGCTTGTAGTGATTGTAGACGGCCACTGACAGGAACCGCTTGGCCGCGTCCTGACCAATGACATACTGGTCCAGATACGCCTTAATCTCCATCGGCTTCGGCAGCCGTCCGGGTTTAAAGCCGTCTGACAACGCGGCCGTGTCACTCTCCTTTAAGTTCTCCTTAACTATCTGATACGCCTGTTGCGCACAATCCTCACAGATATAACCGCTGACACCTGATATCAGCAGCTTCACCTCCTTATCACTTCTTCCACAGAAGCTACACGTTTTCTTCATTTCTCTAAGCCTTCCTCTTCAACACCTCGTCTATCATGCCATACTCCTTTGCCTCTTCAGCCGTCATCCAGTAGTTGCGGTCGGAGTCGGCATAAACCTTTTCGTAAGGCGTATGGGAGTGTTCTGATATTATGGTATACAGTTCCTTCTTGAACTTCAGTATTTCCTTGGCTTCGATCTCTATGTCCGACGCCTGTCCCTGTACGCCGCCCAACGGCTGGTGTATCATGACGCGGCTATGAGGCAGCGCAGAGCGCTTGCCCTCCTGTCCGGCCACGAGCAGCACCGCAGCCATCGAGGCAGCCATGCCGGTACATATAGTAGCAACGTCGCTGGAGATGAACTGCATGGTGTCGTAGATTCCAAGACCTGCGGTAACGCTACCGCCCGGCGAGTTTATGTAAATGGAGATGTCTTTGCCCGAGTCCACAGAGTCGAGATACAGCAGCTGAGCCTGCAGCGTGTTGGCTGTATAGTCATCAATCTCTGTGCCAAGGAAGATTATGCGGTCCATCATCAAACGGCTGAACACATCCATCTGGGTTACGTTCAGCTGGCGCTCCTCCAGTATATATGGATTCAAATACTGAGCCTGAGCCTTCATCACGTCGTCGAGTGCCAGACTGTTAATGCCTAAATGCTTCGTAGCATATTTCCGAAAATCGTTCTTCATTTCTATACCTTATTATATATATAATACCAATGGTAAAAACCGCCAAAAGCAGCCCGTCAAGGCAGGCGGGGCGGTTTTTAGATACAAAGATATAAAAAAAAAGCATTACGCAAGCCTATTTTAAGATTTTTTTTGTAGCTTTGCAAACAATTTAAGAACTTAACGCCACACAAAGATGAAAGCATTGATAATTGCAGGACTATTAACCATGATGTTGCCCAAAACAGGAAAAGCAGACGACTTCCGCTTCAAAGAGATGGACTATACGCCCGAGCAAACCACATTCCAGCTCTTTGCCCCGGTCAAGGCCAAAACCATAAAGGTACGCATATACAAGGACGGACAAGGCGGCCGTCCGATGAAGACCGTAGCCATGAAGCGGACGTACAGCACCGATCCAGACGAGAACGGCGACGTGTGGAAGGTAACCGTCAAGGGCGACCACTTAGGGCGCTTCTACACTTTCGACACAGGCAACGGCGAGACACCCGGCGTCTTTGCCAAGGCGGTGGGAGTGAACGGCCAGCGCGGAGCCATCATCAACGACATGAAAACATGGCCCGACGACTGGTGCTGCGACCAGCACCCCATCATCAAGTCGCCCGCCGACCTTGTGGTATACGAGCTGCACCATCGCGACTTCTCCATAGGCAACCCCGATGCCAAGTACCCCGGCAAGTTCCTCGCCCTCACTGAGCCGTGGGCCATCGACCACCTTACCAAGCTCGGCGTCAACGCCATACACCTGCTGCCGTCATACGACTTCGGCTCCATTGACGAGACACGTCTCGACTTGCCGCAGTACAACTGGGGCTACGACCCCGTGAACTACAACGTGCCAGAAGGGTCGTACTCCACCGACCCCTTCAACCCCGTTACGCGCATTCTCGAGTTCAAGCAGATGGTACAGGCACTGCACAAGGCCGGCATAGCCGTAATCCTCGACGTGGTCTACAACCACACCTACGACATCGAGCACAGTAATTTCCAAAGGACATTTCCCGACTATTACTATCGGAAGACAACCGACAAGGCAGGCAACAAGGTATACTCCAACGGCTCAGGCTGCGGCAACGAGACAGCATCGGAACGGCGGATGATGCGCCAATTCATTGTTGAGAGTGCCAAATACTGGTACAACGAATACCGCGTTGACGGCTTCCGCTTCGACCTCATGGGCGTACACGACATAGAGACCATGAACGCCGTCAGGGCTGAGCTGTCTAAGCTCGACCCATCTATCATAATCTATGGTGAAGGATGGAGCGCCGGAACCTGCGCACTGCCCACTGAGAAGCTGGCCATGAAGGCCAACATCGCGCAGATGCCGGGCATTGCCGCCTTCAGCGACGAGCTGCGCGATGCCCTGCGCGGCCCCTTCAGCGACGACACGAAGAGCGGCTGGTTAGGCGGTCGCCTTGCCGGCGACAAGCTCAGCGAAGCCACTGAGAGCATCAAGTTCGGAATAGTGGGAGCCATCAGCCATCCACAGGTAGACCTGTCGAAGGTGAACTATAGCGACAAGGCGTGGGCTAATGAGCCTACGCAGATGGTGAGCTACGTGAGCTGCCACGACGACATGTGCCTCACCGACCGTATGCGGGCAAGCATCGACAGCATCACCGACGACGAGCTGATACGCCTCGACCTGCTGGCACAGACAGCAGTCATGACCTCACAGGGCATGCCCTTCATGCTCAGCGGAGAGGAGCTGCTGCGCACAAAGCTCGGCGTACACAACTCCTACTGCTCGCCCGACTCCGTCAACCGCTTGGACTGGGGCAATGCCAAGCGCTACCCGCAGGTTCTCAACTACTACCGCAGCCTGATACAGCTGCGCCACAACCATCCCGCATTCCGGTTAGGCGACGCCCACCTCGTGCGCAAACATCTGGAGTTCCTTGAGGCTCCGGCCGGCGTTGTTGCCTACCGTCTGAAAGACTACGCCGGACGCGACGACTGGCGCAACATCATCGTCATACTCAACAGCAACCGCACAGCCCAGCAGGTGCCCATCCCCAAGGGCATGTACACTGTGGTGTGCCAGGACGGGGAAATCAACGAGCAGTCCACCACCAAGATCTTCGGTCGCAAGGCCACCGTTTCCCCGCAGTCTGCCCTGATAATCCACGACTGACATCTCTTCGTCACGAAAAAACTGCGTAGAACCTACGACGAGTGCCTGCCTATTAGAATCTTATACTCGTAAATCGCCGATTTATAGCGGGTAACGCGCCAATGCCTAACATCTTCTGTTGTTTTTTCGCGCGCGCTCACGTGAAACATTGAGGCTTCATCCGTAGAGTGGCACTTTACGGCGCTGGAGTGGCACTTATTTGAAATTAAGTGCCACTCCACGGTCGTAAAGTGCCACTCTACGGATGAGGCATGTTTCACGCCATTTTTATGAACCAAATTTTACATGTCAGAGGTGTCAGTAAAAAAGTGTCATCTCGTACGCGAGCGTGAGGTGGAAATGCCCCAGAGAGGCATGATAGGAGTAGCCAGCCATACAGCCGTACCTAAGGCACGGCTGTATGGCTGGCTACCCCTATCTGATGCCTCTGGCATCGTCTTCCTACAGATGTGTATAACGAATATCTATTAATCGTAGGGACTTACTTTATGTATGTCCGCAAACCCGCATAGATTCGGACATACATAAAGTAAGTCCCTACAATTAACAAATGTTCACTTTATTACCTCACGAACTTCTTTCCGCCGCGGATATACACGCCCTTCTTCTTAGACTGTGCATCTACGCGCTGGCCGCCGAGGGTGTACACACTCCCCTCGCCCTTTAGAGTTACCGAGCGTAGACGCTTTCAGCGTCTTGGTGGTACGAAAGCGGATAATCATATAGTGTCATACATGAGGACACAGCCCGTCAGGCGTGGCCGATTGACTTTACGGAAACTGAGTGGCACTTAGAGCGTAA
>JAFSKJ010000056.1 GCA_017449025.1 Prevotella sp.
AACCGCAGCGTCCGAAGGACCTGCGGAAGTAGGAACACTACGAATGCACTCTGAAAGAGTGCCCCAGCAGCAGTATAGGGCGACCCCTTCAGGGTCGTTGTCCTCCCCTCTGCTTCTCCGGGGGTGCTTCGCACCACCCGTTATTTAGAGGTGACCGCGTTGCGGTCATACTGCTGTTCAACCGCACAGCACGCAATTTTTACACGTTAATGGTATTAAGAAGCCTGTTCCGTTTTACACACTTGACGTTATTATATCTGTGGGCTATCGTGTGAAGTCACAACGAGGAATACAGTTCAATGGGCAAACGCTGTAATCAAAAGCTATCTGCTACGTGGATATGCCATCAACAAACGGTTGTTACAAATTCATATTGCCCCTACTTGCCAAAGTTGATTATTTTGTGTTAAATATTTTGCTGTTTCCTGAAAAAGTAGTAACTTTGCAAGGTTTTATGCGTGTATGCGCGCGTATACTTAACTTAAAGACATTGGATATGACACAGAATGTTGACAACATAATACCACAAATCATTATGATTACGCGGCAGCAGCGCCTCTGGCTGCTCCTATTGTTCACGGTTTTTTTTAGAGTGATTGCCGAGGGCGGTCCCACTATCCGCGGCAACGTCTATGGCGGCGGCAACCTGGCCGACGTGAAGACCAATACCGAGGTGAACATCAGCTCCGGACAGGTGGAAGGCAACGTCTATGGCGGCGGAAATGTAGGATCAGTGGGAACATATACCACATCTTCTGACATGAAGACCTTTACATTTACAGCAAACACTGGCGAATGTTCTGTCACTATCAGCGGTAATGCGATAATAGGTACTGGCGTCGACCAGAGTGATAATGGAACATTTGCTAATGGTAATGTCTATGGAGCGGGCAAAGGTGAGGCCGACACCTATTGGTGCGAGAAGGCCATGGCCTACAAAACAAATGTCACCATCAATGCCGGCACGATAGGAGGTACTGTCTATGGCGGCGGTCAGATTGGTCGCGTGGAAAATGATGCAACGGTGATTATCGGAGTAGAAACTCCTGCTGACCATACAGTTACGCCCATTATCGCAGGTAACGTGTTCGGTGCTGGCGCTGGCTTGGCGACACATGGCTACTCGGCTCTGCTGCGTGGCGACGCAGAAGTCACCATTCAGGGCTATGCTCAAGTCGGACTCAGTGTCTATGGTGGCGGTGAGAAAGCATCAGTGGGCAGATTCAAAATCGTTGGAGGACTACCGTCAGAACCGCAAGACGGAGGAACCTGTAAGGTCACCGTCAATGGTCATGCCAAAGTCGGAGCTAATGGCACAGGCCATAACATCTTTGGTTCCTGCCAGGGTGTCGCGGCTCCTGCTTCTTTAACTGCATACGACAAATACTACAAAAGCATGCAGGCCAAAGCACAGAAAGAACCCGATGCTAATACAAAGGATACTGCGTGGGAATGGGTTGAAGGTTCTGTTGAAGGTTCTGAAGAATATTATTGGGAATACTATCCTACTTTAGATGCTTACAAAGGTTTCCTGAATACGCTGGCCTTGGCCAGCCATACTGATGTGGAAGTCGGTGGAAGTGCCTCTGTCTATGGCTCTGTCTTTGGCGGTGGCCAAATGGGTATCACCTTAGGAAATGTGGCTGTTGACATCACTGGCGGCACCATATATGAAGATGTCTATGGTGGTGGCGCTTTGGCCGACACGAACAAAGGTAACCAAACCGCAGAAAAGTATGATGAAGCAACGGTGACTGAAGGAGTAACGGTTGTTACGGGAATGTACACGCTCTCTGGTACTACCTACACAGAAATCACAGAAGAAAATACAGTAGCACAGTCAGGCACAACGTACTATACCAAAAGGGCACAGTCAGCTATTCACCCCACCACTGTTAACCTGACGGGTGGTGCCATCCATGGTGATGCCTATGGCGGCGGACTGGGACAGAAGAACGGTTTTAATGGTAAGAGCGGTGATGTTGAAGCTATTGTATGGGGTGACATCAGCGTGAACCTGGGTAGTAGTGGCGGTTCAACAGCCACTGCCTTCTATATCACCAACTACGATACTCCACATTCAGACGTGGTTAAGAGTGGCCGTGTGTTCGGCTGTAACAACCTGCTCGGCTCGCCGAAGGGCGACGTGAAGGTGACGGTCTGGAAAACAGTTGCCGGTAGTCATACAAGAACAGCGGACTCTGACGAAGATGGAGTGCCAAATAAGAATACGGCCGAAAATCCTGTAACACCATCATACGAAGTTGCTGCCGTCTATGGCGGCGGCAACCTGGCTAACTATACTACTACTGGCAAGAAAGCGTATGTCAGAATCGAGACCTGCGATGTCAGTATCCGTGATGTCTATGGCGGTGGTAATGCGGCTGAAGTACCCGGTACTGATGTCCTTGTGCGTGGTGCCTACGAGATACAGGAGGTGTTTGGTGGTGGTAATGGTAACGACCCCTATACCACAGACGGCGGCACCACATGGGTTGACAACCCTGGTGCCAATATCGGTAATTCGGCTACTCCCGGCAACGCCACTACACTGCTGACGGGCGGCTATGTACACGAGGCATACGGCGGCAGTAATAAGAGGGGAACTGTTTTCGGTAATGTTTCCATCGATATGGGGACTGGCTCCGTTTCGGAAAACACAAACGGCGCATGTACGCTGGATGTAGAAAAGCTTGTCGGTGCTGGTAAGGATGCCGACGTCAATGGTGACCTCATCATGGTAATGGGCTGTAAGCCTGACGTCAAGACTCCTGTGCTTTATGCCGGTGCCGACAACGCCAACGTCAATGGCGACGTGGAGCTGACCATCACCAGCGGAAACTTCGGCAAGGTGTTCGGTGGCAATAACGCAGGCGGTATAATCATGGGCCATATCATTCTTAACATCGAAGAGACAGGCGAATGCGATGTTCCCATTGAGATTGACGAGCTTTATCTCGGTGGCAACGAAGCTATGTATTCCCAGTATGGTTATTATAAGGATGGTAACACCTATAAGCCAAGGACAGCTGAGATGGCAGCCATCACAGACCCAAACGCAACAGGATATACGCCAGCTGTTACTACTGCTCAATATGGTACAGAGGTTAGAAAGACGGCACCATACGATGCTCCCAAGTTGAACATCGTCTCCTGCACCTACATAGGCCAGGTGTTCGGCGGCGGCTATGGTACTAAAGCCACGCTCTATGGCGACCCGATAGTCAATATTAATATGATAAAGGGCAGTTTTGCCGACAATACTACCAATGGCGTACCTGCCAAGATGACTGCGTTGAGTCTTCCGTCTACAGAAAACATCAATCATCTGGGCATCATCGGCACTGTCTACGGCGGCGGTAATGCAGCCGATGTCAATGGTAATACTACAGTGAATATTGGTACGGCTTCGACGGTGGATTTGGTGTCAACAGGGGCTACAAATCAAACCGTTTTAGGTGCCTACATCACCGGCAATGTGTATGGCGGCGGCAAGGGTGAAGCTAAGACGACGGCAGGAACAGCTGGAGAGGCGTTCTTGTGTGCGAAAGCCATGGTGAACGGCGGAACTGGAACGCAGGTCAATATCGGTAATGGCTATGTGGGAGGCAATGTCTATGGCGGCGGCGAGGTAGGCCGCGTGGATAACAATACGGAGGTGACGATTGGACTCGCTTCGGGAACCAGTGCGCCCATCATCAATGGCAACGTGTTCGGCGCCGGCAAGGGTGTCAATACACATGGCTACTCTGCTTTGGTGCGTGGCACAAGTACTGTCACCGTTCAGGCTGATGCCAAGGTCAGAGGCAGCGTATATGGCGGTGGCGAGATTGCTTCGGTAGGCAAGTATAAAGTGGGTAACGATGGTCTGCCGGAGGTGTTGGACAACAGTCTGAACTCTTACAGCGGATATTGCTACGTTACCATCAAGGGCAATGCTGAAATAGGCCCCGACAATATGGAAATGACAAAGGCGGGCGGTCCTTCTGATGCTGGTCACGTTTTTGGTGGCGGCAAGGGAGTACTGCCATACGAAGGATATGATGCGGCAAATGCAACACCCCTACACATGGATGGTACAAAACAGGAGGACGGCTCTTGGGAGGATAACCTGAAAGAGTATCCTGCTTATGATGCCACTAAAGCTTTAGACGCTGATTACGCTAAGTTTATCAAGTCTCTGGCCTTGGCCACCCAGACTTTAGTAACCGTCAGTGGCAATCCCTTCATCAAGGGTTCCGTCTATGGCGGCAGCGAGAATGGCTTTGTGCAGAAGGATACGCGAGTAGTAGTTTCGGGCGGTCAGATAGGCAACGGCTATGTACAGATGGATGATGACGGCAACTACTTAGCCGCAGCCAACAGGTACAGTGTTAACCGTCGCTATACAGATGCTGAGTGGAGTGCAAAGCATTTAATAAAGGATGGTGAGACCAATTACGCATCTTCTCTGCCCGAATGTGCCAGCTGGCCGTATGGTCAGGCGGCGGCAGCAGCTGACAGATATGCACCGTATGATAAAGATGCCAATACAACGGGTGATTTGACTAAATATGCCAATGGGAACTTAACCGAAGGTGGCCGCGCTGTTGGCGACGACGGTCACACGTTCTTCGGCAACGTGTTCGGCGGCGGCTCGGGTTACTATCCCTACAAGCCGGGCCGGTGGTTTGAGGATGCCGGTGCTGTCTATGGCAACACTCAGGTAGACATAACGGGCGGCCATATCCTGACCAACGTCTATGGAGCTAACGAGATGACCGACGTGGGTAAGTATGCGGTGGATAGCAATGGCAAGCCTACAACAGTTACTTCTGGCGGCAAGTGTACCATCAACATGTCGGGTGGCACCATCGGTGTGCCGCGCACCGTGGAGCAGATCGATGCCCATCCCGTCACCTGCTTCCTCTTCGGTGCCGGCAAGGGCGACCAGCGTGTGTTCTTCAATAGGAGTACCAACGTGGGAGATGTAGAGGTGAACATCACGGGCGGCACCATCTACGGCTCCGTCTTCGGCGGTGGTGAGGATGGTCACGTGATGCGCGATGTAAAGTTGACCATTGAGAATACCGCAGCTGCAAACGAAGGCGAAGACCCCACCATTCCCACCATTGGCACCTCTGGCGTCAGCGGTGAAGACGGCAATGTGTTCGGTGGCGGTCGTGGCTTCGCTGGCAATGCCTATACGGCAGGCAATGTGGCAGGTAGCGTCAAGATGGAAATCAAGGGTGGCAACATACTCGGTTCCATCTTTGGCGGCGGACAGCTCGCCTCTGTGGGCTATGGACTCTTCGAGTCTACTAATACCGCTAATTATGGTGTGATGCAGGAAGACATAAAGGATGATACAGGAACGACCACACAATACTACACGCAGGGAGCTGTCGGCCTTGGCCGCGGCTACGTCGACATCACCATCAGTGGCGGCACCATCGGCAATACTCACGAATACGAATACATTGTACCAAATACAAGCAATATTCCTACAGGCCTTGCTGCCGACTATAGCACTTGGACGGCTGCAAACTGGACAACGTGGAAGGAGCACAACAGCATCCCCAAGACGGAGTTCGACACTGCTACCGGACGCCTTTCCCACACCAAGGGCGGCAATGTCTTCGCCGGCGGCATGGGACGCTTCTACCAGTTGGACGGCACGTCGTTCATCAGCTCAGTTGACTGGAGGAAGCTGGGCTGCGTGAAGAGCACCAAGCTGACCATCACGGGCGGCACCATCAAGAGCAACGTCTATGGTGGCGGCGAGCTGGGCCAGGTGGTGGGATACCGTACTGTCAATGGTGACAATTTGAGCACCAACATCACTATTGAGGGCGACAACACCAAGATAGGCACCGAAGTAAAAGACGGTGGCGTCACCCAATACACCTTCGGCAGCGTCTATGGCAGCGGCTATGGCAGTCTGTTGGAGGAGATTACATTAGGTGATGGCACCACCAAGACGAACCCCAAGTTTGAGGCCGGTCTCGTGAAGTACGACACCAAGGTAGACATGCAGGGCGGCAAGGTGCTGGCCAGCATCTACGGCGGTGGCGAGGTGGCCAGCGTGGGATTCAGCACTGACATAGCAGGACAGACATTCACCGTAGAAGGAAACGACAAAGATGGGAAGACCATAACAACCACCGTGCAGAAAACCAACGTCGTAGGTAGCACACACGTCTCTGTCAGAGGCAGCAGCCAGGTAGGCATAGCACCCATTACTCTTGCCGGTGGCAGCAAACGCTATTTCGGCGGTGCCAAGATGGGTAATGTCTATGGCGGCGGCAGCGGCCATGCCAATGCTGTGCGTACAGGCAAAGTATTCAAGAACGCCAACGTCAGCATCAGTGGTTCGCCTACTATATACCATAATATATATGGTGGCGGTGCTTACGGCACGGTGGGCGACTTCGGATATGTTGAAGGCAACGAGAATGTTGATGTGAATGGCGAGACAGTGACTGTGAAGAAGGTGTTCGGTGTAGCAGGTGTCAGGGATGCCACCTCCGGCGTGGCTACGGTCACCATTACCGGCGGCACCATCGGTGTGGACGGCCATGAGAACGGCATGGTGTTCGGCTCGTCGCGAGGCGACATCAATGCTCCGTGGGAACGCGACGACCACACCGCCTGGGTCAACACCGCCAATGTCACCATCGGCACAGCGGCAACGGGAACACAGGGGCAGGAAGGCTATGTTGCAGCATCTGGTCCCCACATCAAGGGTTCTGTCTATGGCAGCGGCGAGAACGGCCACACCTTCAACAACACCGTGGTCACTGTCAATGGCGGTACCATCGGCATTGAGAGTGGTGCGCCTGTCACCTCTAATGGCGTGGAATACTCCGGTGCTGCCTATCCCTACCGTGGCAACGTCTACGGCGGCGGCTGCGGTACGGACAAGTATTATTCGGGCAAAGTTCCTGATGGTCATACTTCCAACGACGGTGGCGGCGACACCTTCAACGCCCTGGCCGGTGTGGTCTATGGCACTACCACGGTCAACATCAATGGCGGCACGGTGGTGCGCAACGTCTATGGCGCCGGTGCCATGGGATCGGTGGGCAAGGCTGTAACGACGACTACTACCGAGGGTGAAACGACAACGACGACAACGACCATCACTGGCGGCACGACGACAATCAACGTCAGCGGCGGTACGATAGGCGTTGACGGTACGGTAGGCGACGGCAACGTCTTTGGCGCAGCCCGTGGCGACGTCGATGCCACGATTTCTGATTACGCCTTGGCAAGAAAATCAACAGACGTTTATGTCACCGGCGGCACCGTCAAAGGCAATGTCTATGGCGGCGGCGAGTTAGGCTGTGTGGGAACATTCACCGTTTCTTCTGACATGAATATGTTTACATGGCAAGATACTGACGGCAGTGCCAATACTGCTGCCAATACCGGCAACAAGAACACCGGCATCTGCAATGTGACGGTCGATGGCAGCTCTGCCATTATCAATGGCCATGTGTTCGGAGCCGGCAAGGGTAAGGACGACACCTTCTGGTGTGAGAAAGGCATTGCTTACAAAACGGTTGTCCACGTCAGCAACGGCACCGTAGGGAAGAATGTCTATGGCGGCGGCGAGGTAGGCCGCGTGGAGACCGACACCGAGGTGAAGGTAGGACTTGCCGCGTCGGGAGGAGGCACGAGTGAACCCACCGTCAATGGTAGCGTCTTCGGTGGCGGCGCCGGCGTGGAGACGCATGGCTACTCAGCCCTGGTGCGTGGCAACACAACGGTAACCATAGATCAAAAAGCGCATGTGACGCATAGCGTCTATGGCGGCGGTGAGATAGCCTCGGTGGGCAAATATGGTCTTGACGAACAAAAAATGCCGTCAATATTGAAAGGCGGTGGCTATTGTTATGTCACTGTTCAGGGCAACGCCATGGTCGGTGCGGATGTCTTCGGCGCCGGCGAGGGCGTCAAGTCTCATTTCGATAATAGTAATACAGACCTTTCGAAGCGGTCCAGACGTATGACGCTCAAGAGTGATTGGGAATCTCGCGTAGGAGCCGACCGATTTGACTGGGATTATCTCAACAGTGAATCAGCCTATTCAACCTATCTTGAGACGCTGGCCTTGGCCACGCACCCCGAAGTGACCATCGACGGCAGTGCCTCTGTCGGCAAATCTGTCTATGGCGGCGGCGAGCTGGGTCTTACCAAAGGCAGTGTCATCGTCAACATCCAAGGTGGAACGATAACTGAGGATGTGTATGGTGGCGGCTCATTAGCCAACACCAACACTACAACTAAAGCCGATCTCAACAATGATGGAACATTGGAAGATGTCACTCCCACCACTACGGTCAACCTGAAGGGTGGCACCATCACCCGCAATGTGTATGGCGGCGGTCTGGGCAGACTGGCAAAGGGTGCCGTGGCAGCAGTTTTTTATACAGCTGAAGAGGCAACTGCCTATAATACGGAACATGGATTGTCTTCAGGCGATGAAGGATATGTATCTGCAGGCGATGTAAAGACTCCTGCAGCTGATGCTGTTTCTGCCGTCGAGGCAAAGGTCTTTGGCACCGTACTGGTGGAACTGAATAAACCGACAGAAGGAACCACCACCACCTACGGCGACTGCGTGGTGAAGGGCAACATCTTCGGCTGTAACAACCTGAACGGTAGCCCGCAGAAGGATGTCACCGTGCATGTGTACTCGACAACAGATTATACAGGCCATGAGAAAGACGCGGCAAAGAGTAACACCAAATATAATGTGGCTGCCGTCTATGGCGGTGGCAACCTGGCGGCCTACTATCCTGACGATGCCACGGCGAGGGCATCGGCCAAGGCCAACGTCATCATCGACGGTTGCGACCTGACGAGCATCGAGACGGTGTATGGCGGCGGCAACGCAGCCTCGGTGCCTGCCACGGAGGTAACGGTGAATGGCACCTACGAGATTGGCGAGGTGTTCGGCGGTGGTAATGGTAAAGATGACGTCTCTTATGACGGCGGAACAACATACGTAACCAACCCCGGTGCTAACGTGGGCTACTTGGCCTATACCAGCGACAGCGAGAAGGCAAGCAAGGCATACGGCACTGGCAAAGCCCATGCCACCATCTATGGCGGTACGGTACACGCCGTGTATGGCGGCTCTAACACCAAGGGTAATGTGCGTGTGGAGTCACGTACTACTCTTGAGGACGCCGAGGAGTGTACCTTCAATGTGGGCGAGGCCTACGGCGGTGGCCATAATGCCCCGCAGGATGGCGACGCTATTCTTGAGATTGGCTGTATCAGCGGCATGGAGAAGGCCTGCGGCGGTGCTGCCGAGGCCGATGTGAATGGCAATGTGGTGCTCAACATCACCAACGGCACCTACGGCCAGGTGTTCGGCGGCAACGACCTGGGCGGCCTCATCCGAGGCGCCATCACCGTGAACATCGAGGAGACGGGCTGCCGGCCTGTCATCATCGGCGAGCTCTATGGCGGCGGCAACCAGGCACGCTACTCCGTCTATGGCTATAACGATGATGGCAGCGTGAAGACTTCGGGCAGCAGAGTGGCCGACCCGCAGGTGAACGTACATTCGTTCACCAGCATCGGCAACGTCTTTGGCGGCGGCTACGGTGAAAAAGCCGTAATGGTGGGCGACCCGCATGTGAACATCAATGTGACAAAGGGTAAATATGCCGAAACATACAAGGACAGTGATAATGTTGTCGCTGACGATCGTACTGTTTACGATCTTTATCCTGTTCCTTCTCATGCAAAAGGTGCCATCGGTGCCATCAACAACGTGTTCGGCGGCGGCAATGCTGCCAAGGTGATTGGCAACCCGACGGTAAATATCGGCACGGAGGCTGGAGATGAGGTCTATGAGCCAGTGACGGAAGCGCTTACCGCAGGAACGACAAGCGTAGTAGGCTACTATACCGTCTCGGCAGCCACTGGCACTGCCGTTGAGGGCACCACTTACTACGAGAAGATTGGCGGGCGCTACAGTCCGGTGACAGCTACGCTTACCGTAGGATCGACAAGCGTGGCAGACTACTACACCGTCACAGCTGCCACCGGCACAGCTGTTGCCAATACCACTTACTACGAGAAGAAGACCGTAGCCGTAGACATACGCGGCAACGTCTTCGGCGGCGGCAACAATGCCGAGGTGGAAGGCGATACAGATGTTGTGGTGGGCAAGAGAAAATGAGGCCCATCTGTAGAGTGGCACTTTACGGAGCTAAAGTGCCACTCTTTTGAAATCAAGTGGCACTTTACGGTCGTAAAGTGCCACTTTACGGATGGGCCTCTATGTTCACGCCATTTTTATGAAAAATTTTACGTGTCAGAGGTGTCAGTAGAAAAGTGTCATCTCGTACGCTCGCGCGAGGATGTGGGGAAATATTGGAAAAATTCGCGTCATTCGATGTTTTTTCCTCATAAAATTTGGCGGTATACATCTTTTTCACTATCTTTGCCGAATAAAAGACATGAACCATATAACCAATGACTGTCCGTAAACGTCTACTACACCTGATTCTGCTGTTCTTTGTAGGTTGCCTGACTACGATGGCCAATAGCGGTCGTACGTTTCAGGAGATAAAGGCTTCCGACGGGCTGGCAGACAATAGTGCGCAGACTATTAAATGTACGCGCACGGGGCGTATTGTGGTGACCACCCTCGGAAACATAAACTTCTACGACGGTGTACAGTTCTCTCATATCAGTACCCGTAACGAGAAAATATTCCCCCTGCCCAACTATCAGGGCCACTACCACCTCTACTTCGACAAGATGCACCATCTGTGGCTTAAGAGCAGCTCTGGAGTGAGCTGTGTCAACATGACCATGGAGCAGTATATAACCGACGTTGACTCGGTGTTCAAGACCATGGGCATGAAGGAGCAGGTAACCGACATGTTTGTAGACTGCGAGGGCACGGTGTGGATGATGGGCGCGAACGTAATCTACAACAGCAAGTCTCCCACCAAGTTCACAGTGCTCGGCGATGCCAACCTGCAGGACCTTGAGGTGGTTGACGGCAAGGAACTTCTGCTGTTCTACAGCAACGGCGAGGTGATGGGCTTCGACGTGAACACCGAGCGCATACTCTTCCGTAACAAGGCTTACGGTGCCGAAGAAGCCTCTGACTACGACCGCTCTTGCGTGATGGTGAGGTACAAGGACTGTTTCTTCCAGATACGCAACGGACACAAGAAGTCCATACTGTTGCGGTTCGACATAAAGAGCCGCCAGTGGACGGTAGTCACCCGTAAGGACTACCACATGAACAACATTGCCTTGCACAACGACGTGCTCTACATTCCCACGGAGTACGGCTATTTTACCTACGACATTGCCACCGGCTCTATGGAGCATGAGGAGGAGCTGACGCTGGTTGACGGGCGTAAGCTGCTCACCGACATCAATGTGATTGAATTCGACTTGCAGGGCGGACTGTGGGCGGGAACGGAAAACCGCGGACTGCTCTATTCGCGGCAAATAAGCACCCCGTTCAAGAAAATTCCTTGGAGCGACCCGGAAGCCATGAAGTACAAGAACCTGATTGATGCCGTGGAGACAAACAAGCTCATCAGGGAGTTCAATGGCAAAAAGAGCAACTGCATGTACATGGACAGCCGCAACTGGACGTGGGTGGGCGGAACCACCGGCCTTTACCTGTACAAGAACCCCAAGGCGGAACCCATACGCATATCGCGTAACAACGGCCTGCTGAACAATGTGGTGCACTCCATAGTGGAAGACAACTCACACCACATCTGGGTAAGCACCAGCAGCGGAATATCGTGCGTGTTCATAAATGCAGACACCATAAGGCTTGTTACCAGCTACAATGCCGTTGACAACGTGCCTGAGGAGACATTCAGAAACGGGCGGGTAAGAAAGCTCGACGACGGCTCCATAGTGATGCAGACGTTAGACTACATTGTTAAGTTCGACCCTGAAGACTTCAGGATGCTGCACGGCCAGCAGACCATCAACCTGAAGCCGAAGCTCATCCGAATACTTGTGAACGGGGCCGACGTGGAACCCAACGAACCCATTGAGGGGCATGTAATACTGAAGAAGGCCGTGGCGCGCACTGATACCATTTTCCTGAGCTATGACCTGAACAACATCACCATGATTTTCTCCGGCCTGAACTATGTAAGGCCCCTGCAGACTTACTTCCGTGTCAGGGTGTTGGGGCTGTCAGACAAATGGGAGGTGTACTCATACTACAGGTCAAGCGAGCTGGTGGACAAGAGCGGACGCCTGCACCTGCCCATCCTCGGACTGGAACCCAAGACCTACACCGTGGAGGTGCAGTCGTCGATGTTTCCCGACAAGTGGGAGACGGAGCCTTACCGATGGGTGATAGTGGTGAGCGAGCCGTGGTGGCGCGCTTCGGGAATGTTCATACTCCTGGGCGTGGTGCTGCTGTCGCTGTTGGTGGTTAATTTCTTCATCTATAACCGCAACACCCGCCTGCGCATAGAGCGCAAGAACAGCGAAGGCGACATCATCCGCCGCGTAAGGAGCTTTGTGGAGCGCACAAGGGAGATGGAATCGACGCAGCTGTCGCCATTGAATGCCGACATCATTGGCAGCGAAGACCAGAAGAGCAGGCTCAGCGACAAGTTTGTTGACGTGATGCAGAAGATAATACCCTACGTGTCTGAGTTGCGCAGCCGTAACGACATAACCATGAAGAACCTGAGCAACGTGTCGGGTGTGAGCGTCATGGAACTCTACGACACCTTGTCTGCCGACCTGTATAAGAGTCCGCGGCAGCTGGTCATGGCCAGCCGGCTCAACGATGCTGCAGAGATGCTAAGGAAAGGCGGCAAGACTGTTGAGGAGGTGGCTGACGAGTGCGGCTTCTCAACACCCAATTTCTTCATCGCCACCTTCTACCATCAGTACAAGATGCCGCCGCGCGACTACGCCGCCGCTACTTCAGAGTGACCTGCTGGTAGGCAACAAGCCGCCACGTGCGCGCGCCCGTACCTTTATAATATATAAGGGCCTGGTACTGGTTTTCCGTCTGGCTGAAACTTCCCTCTTCCGGCACGCAATGCGTGGCCGCCCCGTCGGCGTCCACCATCACGTACTGATACGAGTAATATCCCTGTTTCTGTAGT
This sequence comes from Prevotella sp., assembly GCA_017449025.1. Taxonomy (GTDB): domain Bacteria; phylum Bacteroidota; class Bacteroidia; order Bacteroidales; family Bacteroidaceae; genus Prevotella. The sequence continues at coordinate 13,116 of JAFSKJ010000056.1, forward strand.
ATCACGGCATTGTAGCTATGGTCGCCCTCGTCGTATTCCATGCGGTAGTTGGCGGCATCTTCGGTGGTCCAATGCCCGTCAACCACTATGTGGGCCATGGGGTAGTGGCGGGCAGGGCACAGCTTGTAGTGTACGTAGACGTAGTCGCTGATGCGGTCGTTCTCTACATTGTTGCTGTTGCGAATGTAGAAAGCCCCGTCGGCATCCTCGTCGTAGATATAGTTGCGGCGCGGCTCATTGGTGAAGGGGTAGGCGTGGAAGTTGTGGCCGTCCCAGGAGATCTGGTCAATGCCCATGGTGGGGTGGCTTACATCGAGCACCTCGAACTTGTGGTACTCGTTGCCGGCCTCGAAAATCAGCTGACGGTTGTGCTCCCACCGCAGCCCCTTGTCGGTGATGTAGTTGGGTTGCGGGTTCTGCTTGCTGTTGTCCTCGCGGCAGTTCTGCATCACCACCGTGTAAATCTGCTCGTCGGGGTTGGTTACGGCCAGCCCGTTGTAGCTCAGGCTCATGCCTATCTGCTGGTGGCTCACGTTCACGTCGACGTCGGTATTGGTGGTGGCGCTGATGCTCAGGCTGGCCAGCTCCTCTGTCACCATGAACTCGGCGCATATCACGTCGCTCTCGTCGCCCTCGTCTTCGTCGTAGATGTGCAGGCGGTAGTTGCCGCTCATCTTCAGACGGCAGCGGTCGTTGGGCAGTTGCAGCCAATAGTGGGTGTACATGACGGTGGTGTTCAGCGAGTTCTCGTAGTCGTCTATGGTGTTGTCGTTGAACCCTTCCAGCCAGTCGCTCTCGAAGATCTCCTCACTCGGCGACCAGTCGGCCTCGCAGTGCTCCAGTCGGTAGCGGTATCTGTGTACGTTGTGCGACAGTTCGTCGAAGCCCACGTTCAGCACGTCGCCCGCCCTGAGTCGCATCACAGGCATTGACATCCAGTTCTGGTTCACCACCACCTGCAGCGTCTTTACGTTGTCGGCAAATATGCGGCTTCTCCCCTGAGCTGCCAAGGGGCACAGCATCCACGCCACCAGAATTGTCAGCCTTGCCGACACGGTCATCAGTCTTGTGTTCATCTCTTTCTTCTGTTTTGCCTGCAAAATTAAAAAGAAAAACCCGGAAAACGAACAAAACGTCGCAAAGATTTTGCTGTCTCGGAATAATTCCGTATTTTTGCGCCATAATTGCAGTGAAGATGATTGTGCGAAGGTTTCTTCCGTTTGTCATGGTGCTGGCAGCATTTGTCGCGTTGGCATTGTTTGAACAGGACTACCTGTGGGCGGCACAGGAGCAGAGCCTGTTCCTGCATACGCCGCTGTTCTTCAGCCAGTGCATGACAGTCTCCGGCGGCCTGCTCTCATGGGCCGGTGCCTTCCTCACCCAGTTCTTCTACCATCCGCTGTTGGGTGCGGCTGTCCTGTGCCTGCTCTGGGCACTGTTGATGCTGCTGCTGAAGCAAGCCTTCAGCATACCGTGGTCGCGGCTGTGGCTGACGCTCGTTCCCGTGGCCATGCTGTTGCTGACAGTTGTAGACCTGGGCTACTGGATATTCTTCCTGAAGCTGCGCGGCCATCTGTTCGTAGCCACGCTTGGCTTCATCATGGTGGCCCTGACTGTGTGGCTCTTCCGCTTGCTCCCGCAGAAAGTGTGGCTGCAGACGGTTGTCATCGTGGTGTCCGCCGTTGTAGGCTATCCGCTGTTTGGCTTCTATGGCCTGTTGTCAACGTTGCTCATGTCTTTGCTGCCGGCTTCTTCGCGCCCCGGGTGGTTGACGAGGTTCGTCGTTGCGGTGGGGTGTGTTGGCGTTGTGCCACTTGCATGCTATTATCTCTGCTATCATCAGACACCCCTTGCCAACATTTACTTCACGGCCTTGCCTGTCTTTGTGCATAACGGCATTAGCGACACATGGAAGAATGTGCCATACGTGGTCATAGTGTTGTGGATGGTGGCATTGTCGTTAAGAAAGGCTCTTCCCATGAAGGTCTTTCCCCTGTCCGTTCTCATGGGGAACGGTGTGAAGTGGTTTGTGGTTGCCGCCCTTATCGTCACCGTTTTCCTTGGCTGGTACAAGAACGACAACTTCCATCGAGAGCTGTCTATGCGCCGTTCGCTGGAACAGCTGGATTGGGAGGCTATGCTGTCCACGTTCCAGAGGGCCAAGGGCGAGCCTACCCGTGCCATGTGCATGATGAAGAACCTGGCCCTGCATCGCACGGCGAGGCTCATGAAGGACTACAAGCTTTATCGTGAAGGCTTCAGCCGTCCCGACGCTCCTTTTCCCGTGCGTAACGTCCACACTGTGGGCAAGGTGCTCTACATGCAGTTCGGACTTCCCAACTATTGCTACCGCTGGTGCATGGAAGACGGTGTGGAGTACGGCTGGACCATCGAGGAGCTTAAGCTCATGGCCAAGTGCTCGCTGTTGAACGGTGAGAAGGTGGCGGCGCAGCGCTACTTCTCGCTCATCAAGAAGACCACCTTCCACTATGCTGAGATGAAACGCTACGAGCGCCTGCTGCGGCAGCCCGAGTTCATAGGCCGCTATGCTGAGTTCAACGGCATTGTCCCCCTTTTGCGCGACGATGACTTCCTCACCAGCGACCAGTCGCAGCTCGAGCCCTTTCTTATAGAACATCTTGCCAGCGCCCCCGGGCTCACTCCTGACCAGCGTGAGCTGGCAAGCTTCTGTTACAGTCTTTACTTCAAGCGCTTCAGATATGTCGAGAAATAGGTATTCACACATCGCGTGGGCAGGCAAGATGCTCACTGTCCTTTTCATCTTCGCCTCCTGCACCCACCCTAAGGTGCCAGAGTCGTACGGCGAGGTAGGCGTCAAGCCTAAGATATATCCCGACTATACCGACGTGACCATTCCCGTCAACATTGCTCCGCTATGCTTTGAGCTGATAACCCCAGCCGATGCTGCCGTCACCCGTTTCACTGCCGGTGGCCGTGAGCTGACGGTGGAAGGCCGGAAGTGCCGCCCCGATGCCGACGAGTGGCGCAGCCTGCTGTCACACTCCGTGGGGACAGACATTGCCGTGGAGGTCTTTGCCGCCAAGGACGGCCGGTGGGTGCGCTTCAGCCCTTTCACTCTTCACGTGTCGCCCGACAGCATTGACTCCTATCTGTGCTATCGGCTCATATCGCCGTCGTACGTCTCCTACGAGGAGCTGACCATCAACCAGCGGTGCTTGGAGAACTTCGACGAGCGGGTGGTTGCCGACAACATGCTTTGCAGCAGTGAGTCAGGCGGACAGTGCGTCAACTGCCACAGCTTCCAGCGCAACAACCCCGCACGCATGCAGCTGCATGCCCGCCAGAGCTTCGGAGGCACTGTCATTGCTTACGACGGAGAGCTGAAGAAGGTGAATCCGGGCGGTGCTGGCAATAAGCTCCCGGCGGTGTACCCTGCCTGGCATCCCACAGAGCGGCTCATAGCATACTCCACAAACTCTACCATGCAGGCATTCCATACAGCCGACATCGACAAGATAGAGGTCTACGACTCGCAGAGCTCGCTGTTGCTCTACGATATAGACACCGACAAGCTTCTTACTGTTGACAGCCAGCAGGACGAGCTTGAGACATACCCTGCCTGGTCGCCCGACGGCCGCTGGCTCTACTATTGCAGTGCCCACTTCGAGTATGCCGGCGGCAGTGTTGACGCTGAGGAGATAACCCTCCGCACACGGGAGCTTAAGTACAATATCTGGCGCCGCCCGTTCAACAGCGATACCCGCAGTCTCGGTCCCCGCCAGCTGGTCTTCGCTGCCGACAGCCTTGGCGTCAGTGCCGCGCATCCGCGCATCTCGCCCGACGGGCGCTGGTTGCTGTTCTCGCAGAGCGAATATGGCACCTTCCATATCTGGCATCGCGATGCCGACCTGTGGCTCATCGACCTGAAGGACAAGGACTTTGCTGCTCGCCCATTGTCGGAGTGCAACTCACCAGCCGCTGACAGCTACCACTGCTGGTCATCTACGGGAAGGTGGATAGTGTTCTCTTCGAGGCGTCACGATGGAGTGTTCACGCGCCCCTTCTTTGCCCACATCGACGAGAGCGGAAAGGGAGAGAAACCCTTTGAGCTTCCTTCTGCCGACCCCGACCTTCACCGCCAGCTGCTTAAGAGCTATAATGTTCCGGAGTTTACCTGCGGTTCCATCTCGCTTACGCCCCAGCAGATAGCCGGAGTGCTGAAGAGCGGGGCAGAATGACAGCCGTTTTACATACAGAAAAACAAGTTATTACTATGGATATAAAAGAACTATTGAATCGTACCGACCGATTTGCGGCTAATGCCGGATGCAAGATTACAGAGGTGGATGCCAACCATGCCGTCGCCGAGATGCTGGTGACGGCAGAGCATCTGAATGGTGGAAATGTATGTCAGGGAGGTGCCTTGTTCACCTTGGCCGACTTGGCAATAGCCGCCTTGATGAACAACAGCGGACAGCTCACCTTCGGCATCGGCAATAGCATAATGTATGTGTCGAGTGCCAAGGAAGGCGACCTTCTTCGGGCAGAGGCTGTCAATGTGGCCAACCACCCGAAGATTCCCTCGGTAGAGGTAAGGGTTACTAACCAGGAAGGCAGGCTTATCTGCCATGTCACTGGGATGGGCTATCGCAAGCCTGTCCCAGTGCCACAGCCTTCTTAGTAGCTGCGTGCTATAATCACGCGGGCCTTTGAGGGTTTGCCCGAAACCATGTCGGTGCCAGGCGTCTGTTCCACGCCGAAGGGCACGCAGCGGATGGTGGCCTGTGTGTCTTCCTTTATCTTGGCCTCGGTCTCGGCAGTGCCGTCCCAGTGGCAGAGGAAGAAGCCTCCGTCCTTTACGCGCTCCTTGAACTCCTCGTAGTTGTCGCACTCATAGATGCGTGAGTCGCGGTATGCGCGTGCCTTCTCGAAGATGTTCTTCTGGATGTCGTCGAGAAGCTTCTCTACGTACTCCACAATACCCTCCAAGGGGCGTGTCTCTTTCTCGAGGGTGTCGCGGCGCATCACCTCAATGGTTCCGTTCTCTAAGTCGCGTGCGCCAAGCACGAGGCGCACGGGCACTCCCTTCAGCTCATAGTCGGCAAACTTGAAGCCCGGGCGCTTGTTGTCGGCATCGTCGAATTTCACGGTGATGCCCTTCTGGCGCAGAGCCTCTAAGATGGGTGTCACCTCTTTGTTCACCAGTTCCATCTGCTCGGGCTTTGTGGCAATGGGGATGATGACCACCTGTATAGGCGCCACACGTGGCGGCAGCACAAGGCCGTTGTCGTCGCTGTGGGTCATGATGAGTGCACCTATGAGGCGTGTGGAGACTCCCCAAGAGGTGGCCCATACATACTCGGGCTTGTTCTCCTTATTAAGATATGTGACGTCGAAGGCCTTGGCGAAGTTCTGGCCGAGGAAGTGCGAGGTTCCCGACTGCAAGGCCTTGCCGTCCTGCATCATGGCTTCTATGGTGTAGGTGTCGAGGGCTCCGGCGAATCTCTCCGTCTCGCTCTTCACGCCTTGTACGACAGGAATGGAGAGCCACTCTTCGGCAAACTTGGCATATACCTTAAGCATTGTCTGTGCCTCCTTTTCGGCTTCCTCGCGTGTGGCGTGGGCTGTGTGCCCCTCCTGCCATAGGAACTCCGATGTGCGCAGGAACGGTCGGGTGCGCATTTCCCATCGCATGACGTTGCACCACTGGTTGCACATCAGTGGCAGGTCGCGCCACGAGTGTATCCAGTTCTTGTATGTGTTCCAGATGATTGTCTCCGACGTAGGGCGGATAATCAGTTCTTCTTCCAGCTTTGCAGCCGGGTCAACCACAACGCCGCTCTTGTCCTCGGTGGCCTTCAGGCGGTAGTGGGTCACCACGGCGCACTCCTTGGCGAATCCCTCCACGTGCTCTGCCTCGCGGCTGAGGAACGACTTGGGAATGAGCAGGGGGAAGTAGGCGTTCTGGGCGCCTGTCTCCTTGAACATTTTGTCTAACTGCTGCTGCATCTTCTCCCAGATGGCATAGCCGTAGGGCTTGATTACCATGCATCCGCGTACTGCCGACTGCTCGGCCAGGTCAGCCTTAACCACCAGGTCGTTGAACCACTGGCTGTAGTTGTCGGCTCTCTTTGTCAAATCTTTCAGTTCTTTTGCCATTTTCTATGTTAGTTTTGTTTACATTTTCACAAATCTGGGTGCAAAGGTACACAATTTTTGGGAGTTTAGGAGTTAAATGGAGTTAAAGGAGTGAAAGATGACCGACTTTTCCTTCAAAAGTTGTAACTTTGCACCGAAAACTTGTAACGTTTAACACTTAAAAGAATAGAAAACATGAAAAGCTTAAAAGTTATCGCCATGTCGCTCAGCGCAGGAATTATCATGGCAAGTTGTAATAATCTGGCCAAAGGCACTGCTATCGGTGCCGGTGGCGGAGCTGTTCTTGGAGCCGTCGTTGGTAAGTTGCTTGGCAATGTGGCCGTTGGTGCCGCAGTGGGTACTGCCGTCGGTGCCGGAACAGGTGCCCTCATAGGCAAGCACATGGATAAGGTGAAGAAGCAGGCCGAGGCTGTGCAGAACGCACAGGTTGAGGCTGTGCAGGATGCCAACGGTCTGCAGGCCGTGAAGGTTACTTTCGACTCAGGCATTCTCTTCAATACCAGCTCTTCCGTGCTGAGCCAGACGGCCAAGAACTCACTCACCCAGTTTGCCAACAGTGTGCTGAAGGTTAACACCGACTGCGACGTGGCCATCCAGGGATATACCGACAACCAGGGCTGGAAGGGCTGCACTCCCGAGCAGAGCGTCCAGAAGAACCTCGACCTCTCGCAGCAGCGTGCACAGGCCGTGACAACCTATCTGCAGTCTATCGGCGTGAGCAGCAACCAGATCCGCTCTACCATCGGCTATGGTGAGGACGGTCCCGTTGCCGACAACTCTACCAAGGCCGGTCAGGCTCAGAACCGCCGCGTGGAGGTTTACCTCTATGCTTCGCAGGCCATGATTCAGGCTGCTGAGGCAGGCACACTGAACTAAGCTACTGGTAATGCTTAAGCTCGTTAAGAAAACTATACGCTGGATCGTGGTGGCATTCTTTGCCTCCACGATTCTTTCTGTTGTGGCGCTGCGCTTCATCCCCGTGTGGTTCACACCGCTGATGTTCATACGCTGCTACGAGCAGGCGAGGGACGGGCGGGAGCTGAAGATGAGCCACCACTGGGTGCCGCTAAGCCGCATGTCGGCAGACATGCCCGTGGCGGTAATAGCAAGCGAGGACGGCCGCTTCTACAGCCACCACGGCTTCGACTTCAAGGCCATAGAGAGTGCTGCACGCCGCAATATCACTGAGAAGGGCAAGAACAAACTTGGTGGTTCCACCATAACGCAGCAGACAGCCAAGAACGTGTTTCTCTGGCCGGGTCGCTCATGGCTGCGCAAGGGGCTGGAGGCCTACTTCACTATGCTGATTGAGCTGACATGGACGAAAGAGAGGATTCTTGAGGTTTACCTCAACTCGATAGAGATGGGCGAGGGCATCTACGGAGCCGAAGCCGTGGCACAGGAGCATTTCCGCATTCCTGCCGAGCAGCTCACGGAGTCGCAGTGTGCCCTCATTGCCGCCACTCTCCCTAATCCGCGCCGCTTCAGTTCGCTCAACCCCAGCAGCTATGTCAAGAAGCGCCAGCGGCAGATAGTGCGAGAGATGAGATACGTCAGAACCCACATGAAAGATAATATAAAGTAGGATGTACACACGACAACAAATAATGGTGCTGGTGATGGCCGCGATGCTTCCCGCGGTGCTGATGGCACAGCGGCAGGAGGTGCTCATGGAGACCACGGAGGGTGACATACGCATAGCCCTTTACGACGAGACTCCGCTCCACCGCGACAATTTCCTCCGTCTGGTAGATGAGCACTTCTACGACTCTTTGCTCTTCCACCGAGTAATACGCAACTTCATGGTGCAGGGCGGCGACCCTGACAGCCGTCGTGCAGAGCCGGGGCAGACACTGGGCGAGGGTGACCTCGGATATACCCTGGAGCCAGAGTTCCGCCTGCCTATGCTCTACCACCGTAGAGGGGCAGTGGCAGCAGCCCGCGAAGGCGACGCCAAGAATCCCGAGCGGCGCAGCAGTGCCAGCCAGTTCTATATAGTCTGGGGAACGACATACTCGTCGATAGAACTTGACGCTATTGACGAGCGCATCATTAAGGCTACGGGCGGCAAGGCCAACCTCACTCCTGAGATGCGCCAGACCTATCGGCGTATGGGCGGAGCGCCCCACCTTGACGGGCAGTATACTGTTTTCGGCGAGGTGGTTGAAGGTCTTGATGTGGTGGATCGAATGCAGAAGGCCTTCACCGACGATTACGACCGCCCCGTAGACGACATACGCATCATCAGGGCTGTGAGAACCAATAATTCTGCTACAAAGCATTAATAATTCATAATTCATAACCAGCAATTCACATTTATTTCTTACCTTTGTGGCTGAATAACGATAAACCCATATTGATGATGAAGATTTTACTGTTAGGCAGCGGCGGCCGCGAGCATGCCCTGGCGTGGAAGATTGCACAGAGCAACAAGTGTGAGAAACTATATGTGGCACCCGGAAACGCCGGAACAGCCACCGTGGCCGAGAATGTGGCCATCAAGGCCGACGACTTTGAGGCCGTCAAGCGCTTCTGTGTTGACAAAGACATAAAAATGGTGGTGGTAGGTCCCGAGGACCCATTGGTGAAGGGCATCTACGACGACCTGAAGGCCGACCCCCGCACGGCCTCCATTCCCGTCATCGGTCCGTCGAAGGCCGGTGCCGTTCTTGAAGGGTCGAAAGACTTTGCCAAGGCCTTCATGCAGCGCCATGGCATACCCACCGCCCGCTACCAGACCTTCACTGCCGACACCTTGGAGCAGGGCATGGCGTTTTTGGAAACCCTGCAGCCCCCTTATGTGCTGAAGGCCGACGGCCTCTGCGCCGGCAAGGGAGTGCTCATCGTTCCCACGCTCGACGAGGCCAAGCGTGAGCTGAAGGATATGCTTGGAGTGTCCACCGACTCCGCATCGGAGGGAACAGCCCCGCTCAGGCATTCGGGCAAGTTCGGCGATGCTTCGGCTCGCGTGGTCATCGAGGAGTTCCTCAGCGGCATTGAGTGCTCTGTGTTTGTGCTCACCGACGGACGCCACTATCAGATACTGCCTGAGGCCAAGGACTACAAGCGGATAGGCGAACACGACACAGGGCTGAATACCGGCGGCATGGGCTCGGTTTCTCCAGTGCCGTTTGCCGACAAGGAGTGGATGAAGAAGGTGGAAGACCGCATCATCCGCCCAACAGTAGAAGGACTGGCCGCCGAGGGCATCGACTACAAGGGCTTCATATTCTTCGGACTCATCAACACCCAATATCCGTCGCCTGACACCCCAATGATGATTGAGTACAACTGCCGTATGGGCGACCCGGAGACCGAGACCGTCATGTTGCGCCTGAAGACCGACATTGTAGAGATGTTCGAGGCCGTGGCAGCAGGCACTCTCGACAAGTGTCCTGCTGAGGCTGACGAGCGCGCCGCCGTATGCGTGATGCTCGTCTCCGGCGGCTATCCCGAAGCCTATAAGAAAGGTTATGAGATCAGCGGCATCGACAAGGTGGAGGGCAGCATTGTCTTCCATGCGGGCACAGCCTTCGACGAGCAGGGTAAGGTGGTGACTGCCGGTGGCCGCGTAATCGCCGTCTCGTCGTATGGCAAAGACAAGGCCGAGGCACTGGCAAAGTCGTTTGCCGAGGCACAGAAGATTGAATTCACCGACCGCTATTTCCGCCGCGACATAGGTGCAGACCTCTAATCACCGCAGATGATAAAGCGCATACAGAACAAAGTGGCCGAAAGCCGCTTGGCACTGCCCGTGATGGCCGTCTTTGCCTGTCTTGTCTGGGTTCTGGCTGGCGTCATTCAGGGACAGTGGTGGATGCAGTTTGTGTGCTTTGCCGTCAGCACTTATCTCATGGTGGAGCTGAACAACGGCAATGCGCTTATACGCATCTACAGCCGTATGGTGTCGTGCGCCTTCCTGCTCATGTCGTGCGCCAGCTGCTTCCTTTTCCCGTCGCTTGGAGGAGCCATTGTCGAGCTGTGCTTCATAGCTTCTTTCGCTATAGCCTTCCACTGCTATCAGGACAAGCAGTCGCCGGGGTGGACGTTCTATTCGTTTCTGTGTCTCGGGCTGGCCAGTCTTGTCTTCGTGCAGACACTCTACCTTGTGCCGTTGTTCTGGCTGCTCATGAAGGTGCAGCTGAACTCCATGAGCTGGCGCACGTTCTTCGCGTCAATCATTGGCTTGGCAATGCCATATTGGTTCGCACTCTGCTGGCTTCTCTTCAGAGATAAGTTCGAGCTGTCAGTAACTCACTTCCAGCAACTTGCCGAGGTGAGAGTCCCGTTCGACTATTCCATGCTCACCGTGCAGCAGGTGGCACTCTATGTCTTCGTGGTGGTGCTTGCCGTCACGGGTACCATTCATTTCTGGCGCAACAGCATTGACGACAAGATTCGCATACGCCAGTTCTTCAGCTGTTTCATCACTGTCGACGCCGTGGTGCTCATCTTGCTGGCCTTGCAGCCGCAACACTACGACATGCTGTTCCGCATGGCTGTGGTATGCACTGCTCCGCTCATAGGCCACTTCATAGCCCTAACCCGCACCCGTATCACCAATATAGCCTTCTTCGCAATAGTGGCTGTGGGGCTGCTGCTCACAGTCCTCAGCCTGTGGATGCCATCAATGAGCCTGTGACCTCTGCCTATGGATGCCATCATTGAGTTTCTTGCCGGCTACGGCTATATGGGCATGCTCCTTGCAGCTTTTCTTGCAGGCAGCTTCTTGCCTTTCTCCAGCGAAGCCGTCATAGTGGCACTGATGGCCACCGGTCTTGATCCATGGCAGCTTATGGTCTACGGTACTATAGGCAATGTGCTCGGCTCCGCGTTAAACTACTGCGTAGGCCGTATGGGAAAGACAGAGTGGTTCGAGCGTTATCTGCACGTCAAGTCCCGCGACCTGGCCCGTGCCAAGAAGTTCATGCGGGGACGTGGCGCATGGATGGGCTTCTTCGCCTTCCTGCCACTGCTCGGTTCTGCCATCACCATTCTTCTCGGCCTCATGCGTGCCAACGTCGTCATCACCTTTATTGCCATCACACTTGGCAAGATTTTCCGCTACCTCATCCTCATCTTCGGTGCCGGTCTCTTCCTTTAGTCACCGCATTCCAGCCGTTTTTTGGAGTTTTATTCTGTTTGGAGGCTCTTAAACGGCCTTTTGTGGAAAGATATTCTTTTTAGAAAGGATATTTAGGGGTATTTTCTTAATTCCAGAGAAAATTTGGCGGATAATTCCAGACTTAGTACCTTTGCACCGTCAAAAGTGATTAAGTTATTAACAAATAAAAGAAAGGATAAGACTATGAGTACAAAGAAAAACTATCGTTTTGAGACACTGCAACTCCATGTAGGCCAGGAACAGGCAGACCCCGCAACCGACGCTCGCGCCGTGCCTATCTATCAGACCACATCTTACGTGTTCCGTAATTCACAGCTTGCTGCCGACCGTTTCGGTCTCCGCGATGCAGGTAATATCTATGGTCGCCTGACCAATTCCACTCAGGGCGTGTTCGAAGACCGCGTTGCCGCCCTCGAGGGTGGTGTGGCCGGCCTGGCTGTGGCTTCTGGTGCCGCTGCCATCACATACGCTCTTCAGAATATCGTGCAGGCTGGCGACCATATAGTAGCTGCCGACAACCTGTATGGTGGCTCTTACAACCTTATCACCCACACGCTCTCCACTCAGGGCATCACCAATACCATTCTCAACGTCAACGACCTTGAGGCTCTCGACGCAGCCATCAAGCCCAACACTAAGGTGGTTTATGCCGAGACTTTCGGCAACCCCAACTCCGACGTGCTCGACCTCGAAGGCGTGGCCGCCGTGGCCCACAAGCACGGCATACCCTTCATCGTCGACAATACCTTCGGCACTCCTTACCTCATCCGTCCATTGGAGCATGGAGCCGACATCGTGGTTCACTCGGCCACTAAGTTCCTCGGCGGACATGGAACCTCGCTCGGCGGTGTCATTGTAGACGGCGGTAAGTTCGACTGGAAACAGAACGACAAGTTCCCAACTCTGGCCAAGCCCGACCCCTCGTACCACGGCATTGTCTTTGCCGACGCCGTAGGCGCTGCGGCCTACGTCACCCGCATCCGTGCCGTCATCCTGCGTGATACCGGCGCAGCCATCTCTCCGTTCAACGCCTTCATACTGCTGCAGGGTGTAGAGACGCTGAGCCTGCGTGTGGAGCGCCATGTGGAGAACGCCCTGAAGGTGGTCGACTTCCTCAGCAAGCACCCCAAGGTGGCCGCCGTGCACCATCCCGCATTGGAAAACCACCGCGACCATGCCCTCTACAAGAAGTACTTCCCCAACGGCGGAGCCAGCATTTTCACTTTTGAGGTGAAGGGCGGACAGGAAGAGGCATGGCGCTTCATCGACGCCCTGCAGATCTTCTCGCTGCTGGCCAACGTGGCCGACGTGAAGAGCCTGGTGATTCATCCCTACACCACCACCCATTCTCAGCTCTCGCCCGAAGAACTGGCAGAGCAGCACATCACGCCTGCCACCGTACGTCTGAGCATCGGCACCGAGCACATCGACGACATCATCGACGACCTCTCGCAGGCACTCGACAAGATTTAATTACATCGGATTACACGGATTTAACGGATTATCTCACTATTTGTGTCCAGAAAGTCCGTGTAATCCGTGTAATCCGTTGTTAAACCAAAAAATATTTGTAACTTTGCACTCGTAAAAACCGACATGTATGAGAAAGTACATCTTAGCCGACAATCAGGAACTGACGCGACTCGCGTTAGAGAGCCTTCTTCAGAGAGACGAGGGTTACACTATATACCGTGCCTACGACAGGGCCGGATTAGTGGCCCTGCTCAAGGAGCACCAGAGTGCAGTGGTTATTCTCGACTACACCCTGTTCGACTTCTCCGACGAAGACCAGCTCTTGATTATCGCCGAGCGGTTCAACATTTCTGAATGGATACTCATCAGCGACGACCTCACTCCGCAGTTCATCCGCCGTGTGGTTTATTCGTCCCATCAGTTCAGCGTGGTGTTTAAGGACGGGCCGCTCAGCGAGATACGTGAGGCCCTGAACTCAGTCAACCGCCACACGCGCTTTCTCAGTCAGCGCGCCCTGGAGACCATCATCACCCAGCAGCATGAAGAGGAGGCCCCCAGCGTCCTGACTACCACGGAGATGGAGATTGTAAAGGCCATAGCACAGGGCAAGACCACCAAGGAGATTGCCGCCGAGCGCTTCTCCAGCATCCACACCGTCACCACCCACCGCAAGAACATCTTCCGCAAGCTGGGCATCAACACGGCGCATGAAGCGGTGAGGTACGCCCTCCGTGCGGGGTTGGTAGACCCGTCGGAATTCTACATCTGAAACAACAGACTATTTGTCCCAAGAAACGGAAAAGCATGGCAAAGGAACAGACACTATTCCGCAGGACTGAAATGCTGCTGGGCTACGAGCTAATGGAGCGGCTCAGCAGCAAGAGAGTGATCATCTTCGGCGTTGGCGGCGTTGGCTCGTGGTGCGCCGAGAGTCTGGTGCGTTCGGGCATCAGGCATCTCACCATAGTAGATTCCGACCGTGTAGCCGTTACTAATGTCAACCGCCAGCTGATGGCTACGACTACCACCGTAGGACAGGTGAAAGTAGAAGCCCTGAAGGAGCGCCTGCTTTCCATCAACCCCTCAGCGGAGATTACCGCCTTGCAACAGCTTTTTACCGCAGAGACAGCCTCACAGTTCTGCTTAGGGGAATACGACTACATTATCGATGCCATTGACTCGCTTAAAGACAAGGCACTGCTCATACTCATGGCCACCAGCCTTCCCCCAGCCAAGGGCGACAAGAGTGGGACCACGTTGTTCTCGTCGATGGGCGCAGCCCTGAAGCTCGACCCCACGCGCATACGCACTGCTGAGTTCTGGAAGATTGCGGGCGACCCCCTTGCCCGTGCCCTCCGCAAGCGCTTCAAACGCGACAAAGTGTTCCCTAAGCGGAAGTTCATGTGCGTCTACAGCGACGAGCTCTTGGAGAACAGGATGCCCGTCGATCCTGACGACCCAGGCAACGGCACCATAGCCCACATCACCGCCATCTTCGGCTTCATGCTGGCAGGGTTGGTGATTCAACATGCAATAAACCCCCAATAACACCTTCCGATGCCTCACTGAGGTGGGCGTGTGTGCGTTTTTCCATAGGGTAAGGCTCAATGATTATCGTAATCAGTTGATTAGTAATCATTTGAGTCTTATCCTTTCCATGTATTTTTCCATAGGCAATAGGAACAGATTCCGAAAAAAAGCCTTAACTTTGCACCCAGATAATTGCAACGACTATGTATACGCGTACATTATTATTATTAATAAGCATTATGCTGATGGCTTGCAGTGGGGTGGAGCAGAGGCCTGACTCACAGACGGCAGCGCGCTGCTTGGAGGAAGCAGAGGCTGCCTTGGCCAGTGACAGTATTCGCACGGGCGAGACCTTAATGCGCAAAGCCATCCGTTTGGCGGAAGAGTCAGAGGACTGGCACACCAACTATATAGCCTACCAGCGGTTGGCCGAAGCTGTGTCGCAGAGCAATCCTGAGGAGGCGTTGAGGCTGATGAAGAAAGCCTTGGCCGTCTACGAGCAGCATCCCGACGAGGAGCTAAACTACGTCATACTGCTTGACTATGCAGGCACTTACGCCGCGCAAGTGGCGTTCAACGACGATGGGTCGTTTGACGAGGCCCTCAGTTTCATCCGTCGCGCATACGACATTGCAGAGAAGGGCCAGATGAAAGACCTTATGTGCCAGACCCTTACCAGCCTTGCAAACATCAGTTGGGCAGAGGAAAACTATCGGCAGGCACTCGACTATGCCCGTAAGGCAGAGTCACTGCTTCCTCCTCAGCGAGGAGGCTACGAGAAGGAAACCGACCTGAGGCCAGGCACGTTGCAGGTGCTGGCCCGCACTTACCTGAGCCTCAACATGCTCGACTCGGCCGAGACCGTCTATAGGCGCATAGAGCCTGGCGACGATGTCCATCTGGCATACATAGTGCAGAGCAACCTTGCCAAGATTGCCCTCCGGCGTTTAGGAGCCACGCAGGTGGAAGACAGCGTTGACGAAGCCTTCGGGCAGATAGAGGACATCTACTACAAGGCCCTTGAACAGAAAGACCAGTACTATCAGGAGACACTGCGTAAGGAAAAGGAGAACCAGCAACTCGCATACAGCTCCCTGATCTATCGTCGTACACTACTTATAGTCATCATTGCTGCCATAATGGTTCTTCTTGTGGTGGTGCAGGCACTCCGCTATCGCATACGTATGCTTCATCAGCAGAGGGAGTACGAGCAGTCGAGGTTGGAGAGCGAGCTGCTCATGCAGGAACAGGAGAAACGTCGGCTGCAGCAGGAGACCGAGCACCAGAAAACCCTGCTTCACCAGGCTAACGAGGTGGTGGCCTTCCTTCAGAACTTCATACTTGAGCGGACGGAGGTGATGAAGAAACTCAACCAGAGCGGCGACTCACTCATAACACTCAATGCGCACGAGTGGAGCGAGATAGAGCGTACGCTCAACGCCATCGACAACAACCGCTTCGCCAGCATCCGTGAGCACTATCCCGCCATGACGGAAGACGACATCCGCCTGTGCATACTCACCCGGCTCGGCCTCAGCAACCGCACCATAGGCAACATCTATTGCATCACCATCTCTGCCGTCCAGCACCGCAAGCTCAAGCTGAAGAAGGACATTTTCGGAGAAACCAACCCAGACATCACTCTGGAGCAGATACTGAAGAATTGAATTACTAAAAAAACAGATAGATTATGAAACGTACATTATTATTTATTTCGTGCGTGCTGGCATCAATGACGATGGTGGCACAAGAGGAAGCTAACAGCTACCTTCCCTTTGTAAAGGATGGCAAGAAGTGGACTGTCTTTCGTTCGGATTTCGACACAGGCCACCATCTTGAACATTACATGCTGATTAATGAAGGAATTGTAAACGACGGAAAGACTTACATGAAGATGTATCGAAGTGAGGATGATATGACTACATCCTACGATACGGGGCTTTTCCGTGAGGAAGACCGCAAGGTGTATATCTTCGACGCTGACAGGAAAGAGGAACATCTGATGTTCGACTATGCCTTGAAGGCTGGAGACACATACGATACCTATTCGTATGATGAGCAGAGGATGGTTACTTACAAGGTGTTATCCGTAAGCAATTATTGGGAAGGGCCTAAGGTGGTTAGCTATAGCTATAACGAACAAGCTGACAGCACGGAAACACAACACCGCTATTTGAAGAAGTGGACGGTATGCAGTACGGAAAACGAGTCACAGCAAAAGACATGGATAGAGGGCGTCGGCTCGCTTGAAGGACCCTTGGGAAACCTCCACGACGTTGTACTTCCGGGCTTGACCAAGGATTATCTGGCATACGTGGAATATACCAGTGACAATTACACTTACCTGCCGTTCCCATTCTATGACACTATGAACAGGCTGGCTCATGGCTCCAACCTGCCTGCAGGTGCGGAATGCCATTCGGAAGACTGGCATCACCAGCTTACCTACGAGCTGGAAGGCGACCGCCTGCATGTCTACGGAAAGGCGTTTACTCAATGCGGACCTAACAACTACGCCTATTTCTACGAGAGAGAAACAGATGATCCGTTGGTCCACAAACTTGAATTCGAGATACAGGGAGTAGAGCCTGTCCCAGCAGATTGTATGGCTCTTCATGCCACCAATTTCTATGTTCCCGGTTTCGACTCAAACTTCGACTACGTAGTTGTGGACAATCAGGGCGAGGAGCACCCTGTCATCAACAAGACGCCAAAGATGGCCTACCGCCCGTTCGTCGAAGAAGGTAAGGTTTGGAAAGTGGGATTCATCGGTTCTGGCAATCCTGTGCAACTGGTAGAATATTATTATTTCGACGGGGATACTATCATCGACGGGAAAACCTGCAGGCAGATGATGTGCCAGCATTATGCCAATCCCAATTATACGGATGCGGATGTTAGCGCGACTGCACAGGGATATGTGGGAGCATGGTACGAGGAGGACATGAAAGTGTACGCCTACCGTGAGGCTGACAATCAGTTCAAATTGATGTACGACTTTTCAGAAGGGATTAATGACACCCTGCAGATAGATAACCAACCTTATGTAATAGGCACCAGGCTGACAGGAGGCCTCAAAGGTTTCAAGGGCGTTTATAGGGAAGTAAGTCTGATTTTAGACGAAAGAAACATTCACAGCGTCCCCTGGTTGGAAGGTGTAGGAGGTACTGACCGCCCGACAACGAATGTCTATCCCGGCTATGTAGACCCTGCTTGGTTACTGCTGTCATGCACCGTTGGCGATGAGGTCATCTACCTCAACGACAATTATAAGGATGACGCCACCCCTGATGAAGCAAGGAAACGCCGTTTCGACTTCACCCATACCACCAAGATAAAGCCTAAATCGCCCATGAGGAGGATGGCAGAAGCATCGGAAGAACCGTCGCTGTATGGCGAATACACCGACCAGCTGTTGGGCATCAACCTCAACCCGCTCGACGATGACTATCTGGTGCGCATCACGAGCGTAACGGGCAGAACCGTCTATGAGAAAGCCGTCAACGCCGGCAACATAGTGGGCCTCAACATCGACATCTCTTCCCTCACGGAAGGCTCTTATACCGTAACGGTGGAAAACAGCAATGAGTCCTTCACCGGCAAGTTCGAAACACAGACGGAAGGAATAAGCCTCGTCCCCGCCCTCACGCGAGCAGCGGGAGCCATTTACAACCTTCAGGGGCAGCTGCTGCAACAGAAGCCGACGAAGGGAGTGTATATCCAAGACGGGAAGAAATACGTAGTGAAATAATTTCGTAGGGACTTACTTCATGTATGTCCGCAAAACCGCATAGAATCGGACATACATAAAGTAAGTCCCTACTGAAAAACGAATCTGCATAGAATCGGACATACATAAAGTAAGTCCCTACT